>CAKPKZ010000031.1 GCA_934167435.1 uncultured Clostridia bacterium
AACATTTACAGTCTGGTTTAGCTGTAGTTATTTCAAAAGCAGGAGATGGAGAAAAAAGAATGTATATAGGAGAAGAATTTGCTGGCTGTAAATTTATTGACGCAATAGGATATTGTGAAGAAGAAGTAATAGTAGAAGAATGTGGATGGGCAAACTTTAAAGTAAAAGGTAAATCAGTATCTGTATGGGTAGAAGCATAAAATTAACAAAAATGCTTGACAGTAATTGACAAATATGTTAAAATTATTAACTGTAATCCGCTTAGTCAAGGCTCACAAACACTATGAAACAGATAGTTGCCTTTTTTAAGGATTAGCGAGTATACAAATAAGGGAGGTGCATTTTAAATGTACGCAATAATTGAAAGCTGTGGAAAACAATACAAAGTAGCAGAAGGAGATGTTGTATTTTTTGAAAAATTAGATGCAGAAGAAGGTAAAAAAATTACTTTTGATAAAGTAATATTAGTATCTGAAGAAGGAAAAGTACAAGTTGGAAGTCCTTATGTAAAAGGTATTAAAGTAGAAGGAAAAGTAGTTTCTCATGGTAAAGCTAAAAAAATAATTGTTTTCAAAATGAAAGCTAAAAAGAACTATAGAAGAAAACAAGGACATAGACAACCATACACAAAAGTAGAAATTACAGCAATAAAAACAGCTGCTAAAAAAGCAGAAACAACAGCAAAAAAAGCTGAAGCAAAAGCTACTGCTGAAAAAACAGAAGCTTAATAGAAAAGAAGTTAATCTAACAGGTATAAAAGATAACCGAAAGGAGTGAAAAAGCATGGCTCATAAGAAAGGTCAAGGTAATGTCAAGAACGGTAGAGATAGTGAATCAAAACGTCTTGGAGTCAAAAGAGCTGATGGACAATTTGTTCTTGCTGGAAACATTTTAGTAAGACAAAGAGGAACAAAAGTACATCCAGGAACTAATGTAGGAAAAGGTAGCGACGATACATTATATGCATTAGTAGATGGAAATGTAAAATTTGAAAGAAAAGGTAAAGATAAAAAACAAGTAAGTGTTTACCCAGTAACAGAAAAACAAGAAGCATAAATATAAAAAATAAAGGCAGGATTTAATTTCCTGTTTTTATTTTTTTTTATTATAAGTTGCAAAGAGCGTGTTTGTGTGTTATAATGTCGAAAGTTAGCCGTTAGGCAATTTTATAAAATTAGGTCATCTTTTTAAAAATAAAAAACAAACAGGAGGGATTTTTTGTGAGGCGGCAAGAATTTTTTAGATGCCTAGACTACATAAAAAATGGCAACTATTTTGAGGAAGGATGCAAACTGGACTTATCAGAACAACCCAACTTTGAAAAAATCGCTTGGGAAGTTTTCGAAATAGTAAGTTATAATCCAGAAATTCTAAGTTGCTCTGACAAAGTAGCAAAGGTAGAAAATTTATGCTATGAATTTAAAAAAATCGATGAAACCCAAAACAATATAATAACCGACAAGGAATTTAATGGTAAAAAAACTGTTATGTATCTTGACTGGTTTGAGGTTTCTACGGTAAAAGAATTAATGCTAAAAATTGTAGAAGATATCTACAAAGCAGAAATGAAAGAAAAAAGCACATTCGAATATTTTGCAATGTCTTGCAAAATAAGGCTATTAGAGGACAAGAAAAAAGAAATTTGACCATTAAAAAGAGATTTTCAATTTGAAAATCTCTTTTTATGAAGGCAGGAAATCAAATCCTGCCTTTATGTATTTTAATAAAAATAAATAAAAACAAAATTTAATTTTCTGCCCAAAGTATTCTAGTAAAAAATAAAATTACTAATAAACTTATTTCATGTTGTTTTCAGCTTGTTGTATCATTTTTTTAACCATTTGTCCACCTATTCTACCAGCGTCTCTAGCTGAAATGTCACCATTATATCCGTCTTTTAAGTTAACACCAACTTCTGAAGCTACTTCATATTTAAATTTATCTAAAGCAGTCATAGCTTCTGGAACTAATTTTTTGTTACTTGAATTTGCCATTATATTTTCACCTCCTGCCAATATAACATATACTGAAAAAACTAATTGTTTTTTCTAATACTATCATTTGCAAAAATGTAAAAAAATAAACAAGAAATTTTTGGAAAAAATATTGTAAAAAGAAAAATGTATATATATAATATGAAAATGAAAAAAAGGAGAGGAATTATGTATAAATTAGTTGCAATAGATTTAGATGGAACTTTATTAAATAGTTATGGAGTAGTAACTGAATACACAAAACAAGTATTAAGAAAAATAAGTCAAAAAAATGTAGAAATTGTATTAGCATCTGGAAGACCAATAGACTCTATAAAAACAATAGCAAATGAAATAGGAGGACAAAATTATTTTATTGCTGGAAATGGAGCATTAATATATGATTTGAAAAAAGACGAAATAATATACGAAAAATACATGTCAAAAGAAAAAGTTCTTGAAATTATAAAAATATGTGAAGAAAATAGTATATCATACAACGTATATACAGAAAAAACAATACTAGCAAAAACTTTACAATATAATGTTTTATATTATCATAAAGAAAATTTAAAAAAAGAGGAAAATAAAAAAACAAAAATAAATATAGTAGACAATATTTATGAATATATACAAAATATAGAAAATGAAAAATTTTTAAAAATAACTGTATGCGATAATGACAAAACAATATTTAACTCTATAATAAGAAAATTAAAAACAATAGATAATATAGACATACTAGATGTTTCACATATGTCTAGAAAAACAATAAGAGATGGAAGCGAAGAATTTCAAATAGAATATTATTACACAGAAATATCGTCTAAAAATGTAGATAAATGGGATGCTATACTGTATTTAATAAAAAAACTAAATATAGAACCTAAAGAAGTTGTTGCAGTGGGAGATAATATAAATGATAAAAAAATGATAATTAATTCTGGACTAGGAATAGCTATGTTCGGCAGTACTAAACAAGTTACAGACTATTCAGATTATATAACTCAAAGTAATAATGAAGATGGAGTAGCAAAAGCTTTAGAAAAATTTGAAATTTAATCCTAAATATTACAAAAATATTACAAAAATATTAAGTTTAAATTACAACAACAAAATTCGTTGATTTCCAACAACTAATGAGTTAAAATATAATAGATAAGAATTGAAAATATAAAAATAATAAAATATTAAGGAGGAATTTGTAATGGCAACAAATCCAATGCAAAGAAAAGCGAGAAATTCATTTTTAGGAGGAATGTTAATAACATTAATAATAACAGGCGCAATAATAGCGTTTTTAATAATACAATTAATGGATGTAAAGAAAAAAGAAGACGCAGAAAAAAGTGCAAGTAGAAGTGTTTACGTATTATCAAAAGATGTTAGTTCAGGACAAGTTATAACAACAGATATGTTGGTAATGCAAACAATGAATAAAAGTTTAATTCCAAGTAATGCAACAGGAGATTTATCACTTATAGAAAATTATTCATTACAAGATAAAGAAGGAAATTCTGTTTATACAAAAACAGACAAAAACGGAAACGCTTCATTATATATAAAGAACAATAATACTGAATACGCATTACTAAAAGACGAAAACACATCAAATTATTATATAGAAAAAAATAACAACGAAAAAACATTTATAGAATTAGATAGTGTTCCATTAGTTGCAAAAGTAGATTTAAAGGCAAACAGTATTATAACAACAGATTTAGTTGGTAAAAGCGATAATATAGTAACAGATGATGTAAGAAAACAAGAATATAACATGTTAATATTACCAACAGACTTACAAACTGGAGACTATGTGGATGTGAGATTAATGATGCCATCTGGACAAGATTATATAGTAGTTGCAAAAAAAGAAGTAGAAATACCAGTTATAGGTTCTGTTGATTCAGAAGATACAGTATGGATGAATTTAGGAGAAGACGAAATATTAAGCTTAAGCAGTGCAATAGTAGATGCATTTAGAGTAAAAGGATCAAAATTATATGTTACAAAATATACAGAAGCAGGAATGCAACAAGCAGCAACAACTACATATATAGCAAATGCAGAAACATTAGAATTAATAAACAAGGATCCTAACATAGTAGAAAAAGCAAGAACAGAATTAACAAACAGATACAACAAAATGGATTACAGAAATATAAGAAACAACTACTTAAACAAAGAAGTAGAAGCAGCAGGAGAAGATGCTAAAGCTAACTTAGAAACAGAAATGGAAGAAAGTATAACAAATACTAAAGAAAATAGAAAGAAATACTTAGACGCAATATCAGGTTCAACAGTTGAATAAAACTTAAAGGAGGAAAAATATGAAAAAAGTAGGTTTTGTTGGGACATATGACAAAATAGACATGATGTTGTATACATCAAAAATATTAACAGTATTAGGGAAAAAAGTATTAGTATTAGATGCAACTAAAACACAAAAAGCAAAGTACATTGTCCCTTCAATAAACCCAACTATCTCATATATAACTACATTTGAAGGAATTGATGTAGCAATAGGATTTGAAAATATTGAACAATTAAAAAAATACTTATATATAGACGAAGACTTAGAATTACCATATGATGTAGTTTTAATAGATACAGACAATAGCCAAGCAATAGAAGAATTTGATTTTTATAACAACGAAAAAAACTTTTTTGTAACAGCATTTGATTGCTATTCACTAAAAAGAGGATTAGAAACTCTAGACATGTTAAAAATGCCAATTGAATTAACAAAAATATTATATTCAACAAATATGTTAAAAGAAGAAGACGACTACTTAAATTTTCTTTCATTAGAGAAAAAAATTAGATGGGACGATTATAGAATATATTTTCCAATGTCAAATGAAGATATGAACGCAATAGCAGAATGCCAAAGGGCACAAAAAATGTTATTTAGAAAGTTAAGCAATCAATATAAAGAAGGGTTAATATATGTAACACAAGAAATAGAAAAAGATATAAACGAATCACAAATTAGAAGAGTTGTTAAAAATCTAGAAAAAGGAGTGTAAAATGTCAGTAGTAACTTTTTGGAGTAATGGAAAAGAACAAACAGGAAAAACAATGTCAATAGCAGCAATAGCAACATATATGGCTATTGAACACAATAAAAGAATATTGGTTATTTCTACTGCAAACAAAAAAGATGCACTTGAAAATTGCTTTTGGGAAACAAAAAAGAGCAGAAAATTAATAGGGCTATTTACTTCTAAAAACAATTATATGGATACTCAAAATGGTATAGATGGACTTGTAAAATTAATGAAAAGCAACAAAATAAGTTCAGACATAATTACAAATTATACAAAAATAGTATTTAAAGATAGACTAGAAATATTATTAGGAAGTAAAACAGTAGAAGATAAATCAACATACTATCCAGACATTATAAAAATGGCAAATCAATTTTATGATTTAGTATTTGTGGATTTAGACAATTCAATAAATGAGTTTTCAAGATCACAAATTTTAAAAGACTCAAACCTTATAATAGCAAATGTTAACCAAAGACTTGCAAGCATAGACGAATTTAATGAAGCTTGTGAGGAAGAAGAATATTTAGAAAGCAATAAAGTATTAGTATTAATAGGAAGATATGACAAATATTCTAAATATAATTCTAAAAATATTACAAGATATTTAGGAAGAAAAAAAGAAATATTAACAATACCTTATAACACATTATATTTCGAAGCAACAGAAGAAGCAGGAGTGCCAGACATGTTTTTAAAATTCAGAAATTTAACAGATTCAGAAGACAGAAACGGATTTTTTATACAAGAAGTAAAAAGAGCATCTGAGGCTATAATATACAAATTACAAGATCTACAAATGGGAATGTAGAAGAAAGGGGAAAACCTAAAAATGACTATAACAAATATTGTGCTAATGTTAATTGTTATTATGATTGCTGCATATTTGGTATATTTTTATATAAAAAAGCAAAAAGAAGCCAAAGTTGAAGAAAAAGTAAGTGTGGATGACAAAACATATACATTAGAAAAAATGAGAGACTTCGTTAAAAAAAGATTAGATGAAATAACAAAAGTAAATTTATACGATATAGGACTTTCAGAGGAAGAATTAAAAAGAAGAAAAAATAAAAAGTACGAACTAAAAAAAGCATTAAAAGGTTGTACATATGGAGATGTAAACGATAAAAAATATGTAAAAGAACTTATATATGATTTATTAGCAAAAGAATATGGTGTTGATGAAACAAACATATCTAAAGCAATTCCATTTGACATTCCATCACTTTTAACAGCACAAGACAAATTTGATATTTTAATATATGCATATAAAAAAGAATTTGGATATGAAGCATTAACAGAATTAATAAAAAAATATAATTTAGCACAATTAAAATATATAGAAGGTGAAACAAAACCTTCATATGTAATTACAGAAAGAGAAATATCAGACATATATGATGAAGAACAAATAAACTTAACACTACAAGATAAATTATCAATTGTAGTACAAAGAATATATCAACATTACAAAGGATATAGTGCTATAGATGAAGTAAGAGACATGAACATAGATGGTGTATCTGGTGGTGTATCTGGACTTCCAGAAAGCTTTTTAAGTCAGGTTGCACAAACAGATGGCGATTACTTAGAACAAGTTACAGAACATAAAGTACCAAGAGCTTGTGACAGTATATGGATATTTTTCCAAGGTAAATCTATACGTTTAGCATTTTTAAGTTTTGGTACAGAAGCAGAATTAAAAAGAGTATGTCAAAATATTTATAAATACAATAACCCAGGACAATTATCTGACACAAACGGTTATAAAATTAACGAAATGAAAGACGGTTCTCGTGTAGTTGTTGTAAGACCAAGTTTCTCTGAAACATGGGCATTTTTCGTAAGAAAATTCGACGTAAAAAGAGCAACACTAGAACAATTAGTAACATTACCAGGAAGCGACGAAGCAATAGAATTACTAAAATTCTTAGTAAAAGGTGCAAGAATTACATCTATAACAGGTGAACAAGGTTCTGGTAAAACAACACTTTTAATGGGAATGATAGAAAATATATATGACACAATGAACATAAGGGTTCAAGAAACTGCATTCGAGCTTCACTTAAGAAAAATATATCCAACAAGAAATATTTTAACATTTAGAGAAACAGACACAATTTCTGGACAAGAAGGTTTGGACGTTCAAAAGAAAACTGACGGTTCAGTTAACATTATAGGAGAGGTTGCAACAGACCCCGTTGCTTCTTGGATGATACAAGCAGCACAGGTTGCTTCTAAATTTACATTATTTACTCACCATGCAAAAACATTTCCAGATTTAGTAACAGCCCTAAGAAACTCAATGCTTAGAACAGGAGTATTTAAAAACGAAAAAACAGCAGAAGAGCAAGTTGTACAAGTATTAAACTTTGATATTCATCAAATAAAAGACTTTAGAGGAAGAAGATATATAGAAAGAATAACAGAATGTATTCCAATTGAAAATAAAGATGAATATACATATGACCATAGAAATGAAAAAACATTAGAAGGAAAATTTGATAAATTCTTTGATAATGCAACAACATATTTTTCAAAAATAACAGATAGAAAGTTATATACATATAGAAACATTATGGAATATGTAGACGGTGAATATGTAATAACAAACCCAATAACAGATAAAAACTTAAAAGAAATGAGAAACAATATGAATGAAGCAGATGTAGAAGAATTTGACAAATTTGTAGAAAGACATTGGGGAAGCAAAATGCAAGCAAAAAATGCCGAAGAAGATACACAAAAAAGAAGAGGAAGAAAACCAGCAAATAAATAAAAGGGAGGTGCTAAACGGTAGTGTCTAATCAAATGATATTTTACATTATGGGAGCTGCAGCAGGAGGATTTATATTAATATTACTAATATATCTTATATTAGCTAAAAAAATGAATAAATCAGAGTATAAAAAAATACAAAAATTACAACAAGGTACTAAAGAAGAAAAATTTTCTTTAGAAATACTTTACCAAAAATTGTATATTACATATATAAAAATCCCATTTATAAAAAGATATATATTAAAATTAAGAAGAAGATTAGAAATAATAAATATAGATGACGAATATAACACAAGAAAAGATGCAGCAAAAATATTAACAAAAACCTTGTTAATAATAATACCTTTAGCACTATTAACAATAATAATAACACACACAAATTATTTGCTAATGTTTATATTGTTAATATTTGAATTATTTATGATAGATACGTTTATAGATGGATCTGTAGATAAAATAGATAATAAGCTATTAAAAGAACAATTAGATTTCTTTTCTGAAATACGTCATGCATACCATGAGTTTAACATGGTAGAAGAGGCTATATATCAAATTTCACAAGATGACGAAAAAGACATTTCTAGGCAAGGAGAAAAAATATATGAAATACTAATTTCAGACGACCCAGAAACAGAACTAGAAAAATATTATGATGTAGCACCAAATAGTTTCCTAAAAGAATTTGCAGGAATATCTTATTTAACAAAAGAATTTGGTGATAGAAAAGTAGATGGTGCATCATTATACTTAAAAAATATAAATAACATATCACAAGAAATGCAACTAGAAATACTAAAAAGAGACAAATTAAATTATGTTTTTCAAAGTTTAGCAGTTATTTCTATAGCACCAGTATTACTACTAGAACCATTAAAAAATTGGGCAATATCTAACTTTAGCTTTACTGCAAGTTGGTACCAAGGAAAACCAGGAATGATAGTTCAAATACTAATATTAATAATAACATTTGTATCATACATATTAGTTAGAAAATTAAAAGATAATGGTTCAACAAATATTAATACAAAAAATACAGAAAACCCTTGGCAAGCTCGTTTATATAGAAAAAAGCCAATAAAGAAAATTGTAGATTTATTTATTCCTAAAGAAGGAACAAAAGAATATAGAAAAGTAAAAGAATTATTAAAAGATGCGGCATCACACTTAAAAATGGAATGGCTGTATGTAAATAGATTAACATTAGCAATAGTAACTTGTATAGCATCAATAGTAATTTTTGCAAATATGCATGCTGTAGCAATAAACTATGTATACTCAGAGCCAACAACAGACTACAACATAATTGGAGAAATGAATGAAAAGGACAGAAGAAAAGCAGATGAAGTTACAGCTATAGATAATAAATTTCTAGACAAGTTTAGAGGACAAGCAAAAACAACACCAGCTCAAATAGAAACAGCAATGAGGAACTCTAAATATTTTGAAGAATCAACAGATCAAGAAATAACAACTGCAAGAGACAGAATTTATAAAAAATTACAAATAGTAAATAAAGAAGTACTACAATGGTATGAAATATTATTGTCATTCGTATTTGCAATAATTGGATTTATGTCTCCATATTGGTTATTAATATTCCAGGTAAAAATGAGAAAGCTAGAAATGGAAGACGAAGTAATGCAATTCCAAACAATAATATTAATGCTTATGAGAATTGAAAGGGTTAATGTTGAAATTATATTAGATTGGTTAGAAAGATATTCTAATATATTTAAAAACCCAATTACAAAATGTGTTAACAACTATGAAGCAGGAGCATGGGAAGCATTAGAAGAAATGAAAAACGAAGTTTCTTATATGCCATTAATACGTATTATAGAAAGTTTACAAGCAGCAGTTGAAAAAATTCCAATTAAAGACGCCTTTGACGAACTAGATTCAGAAAGGGATTATTACCAAGAAAAAAGAAAAGAATCAAACAATAGATTAATAAAAACAAAAGGTATGGTTGGTAAAGTAATAGGATTTGCACCAATGGTATGCATGTTTGTAGGATACCTAATTATTCCACTAGTATTCATTGGATTAACAAGTATGTCTACATCATTTAGTTCAATGTCATCTAGCAAGTTTTAAGGAGGTAGCAAGTAAATGGAAAACGCATCAAAAGCATTAATAATGGCAGGTGGAATTTTAATTGCATTATTAGTATTGGGAGCATTGATGTTAATGGTTAACAATTTGTCTTCTTATCAAGACTCTCAAGATATTCAGACTAAATCTTCACAAATTGCAGAATTTAATAATCAGTTTAATCCATATATTAAATCTGATATCTCAATGATGGAATTAAAAACGTTATACAACAAAATTAAGAATAATAACATAGTACATCCTGAATGGTATATAAATAATAATTTTAATAATTTACAGATAAATTTTGATACTATAGATTCAACAGACAAATCTACAAGATCTTTTAGATCTACTAATGTAGAATACAATAATAGTGAGGGTAGAATTAGTTGCATGGAGTTTGAGGAGAATAAGTAAGGAGGAAAGCAGATGGAAAATGCATCAAAAGCATTGATAATGGCAGGTGGAATTTTAATTGCAATATTGGTTATGTCATTATTTGTATATTTAATTGTAAGTTTTGGTGCAACATCTGATAAAATACATGATCAAAATGCACAAACGCAAATAACAGAATTTAATGCTCAATTTACAAAATACCAGGGAAGAACTAATATAACAATTTATGATGTTGTTAGTGTTGCGAATTTAGCAATTGATTATAATGAAAATAATAACACTAAAATAGAAGTTTACTTAAATAATAATCCACTAACTTCAAATAGCAATGTATTGAAAAAATTAGAATCACAAGTACAATCACTTGTTGGAGATGTAGATGAAACTAATATTAAACTAACAAATTATAAAGTAAAAAAAGATGGAATTGAGTATGATGAAAATGGAAAGGTAAAAAAGATAACTTTTTCAAAATAGTAGGATGTTAATTATGAAAAAAATTATTATATTTATGGGGATTATAGTAATTATTGTTTGTACAGTTTTTTATATGTATATGAATTATAAAGCTAAGTATAGAATGGCAAGTGAACAAAATAAATTATTTGATATATACATAAAAGAAGAAATGAATGGTTCAACAATTGCTACATTAATAAACAAAGCAATTGACTATAATACCAAAAATAAAGTTGAAAAAGATAATAAAGGAAATTACATAGATAATAAAAAAGATTCGATTAATATTAATATAGAATTTATAGATAATAATTCAGTTTATACAATGGAAAGGATTTATAATACTGGGATTAATAAATTTGTAGAATATTATAGCAATATTAAATTTAAATGTGTTGATATTAAATACCACGAATCAACCAAAAAAATTAAATACTTGTATTTTAAACAAGTATCGGACTAGTTATTAATATTACAAATATATATTATATATTTGTATAAAATATAAATAAAAATTTTAAAAGAAAATAGGAGGAAAAAATTATGGAAAACGCATCAAAAGCATTAATTATCGCAGGAGCTATATTATTAGCAATATTATTAATATCATTGGGGATAATGATATTTAATCAAGCATCAAACACTGTATCAAATAGTGGAATGACAGAGGCAGAAGTAACATCATTTAATAATAAATTTTTGAAGTATGAAGGTAGACAAAAAGGTGCTGTGGTTAGAGCTTTGTGTCAGGAGGTAATGGCAAGCAATTCACAAAATGGAAATAGTGAAAGAAACGTATCTGTTTATAATACATCTCAAGTGAGTTCTGCTAATAGATCTACAATAGTAATAGAGGGGACTACAGGAACAACTAATAATATAGATTCTAATAAGACTTATACTGTAAAAATGAATTATGGGGCTAATGGATTAATAGATTCAATATTTTATTATTAATAAAGAGGGGGATATAAATGGAAAATGCAGCAGATGCATTAAAAATGGCGGGTTCAATATTAATGTTTGTGATTGCACTTTCCGTTGCTATCACAGCATTTTCACAAGTCAGAGCAACTTCAGATATTGTATTGTCATATTCGGATAGAGAGTCATTATCTATAAATGGAGATGATAATTATTATTATATTGGAAATAATGAAAACACTGAAAGAATTGTTGGTGTAGAAACAATAATACCCGCGATATACCGTGCAAGTGTAGAAAATTATAAAATTAAGTTTGATTTTAATAATGATAATTATTGGATTTATAAATATAAAGATAAAGATGGCAATGAAAAACAAACTAATGTAATTGATAGTGAGTTATTTGCAAAAAATAGCATTAGTATATCAAGTGATAAAGATATGTTAGAGTTTTTAAATGGTATAATATATGGAGTAAATGATACAGAAAAAAATGCATTTCAAAAAAAATATAATGTTGAAATAAATCAAACTTCATTATATAATAAAATAAAAAAAGAAAGTTTTACAGAAACTTTAGGTATGTATTATCAAGAAGATTTAGAAGAATTTAAAATAGATCCAATTGAGAATAATAATAAAAATCAAGATGATTTACCAAAAAAGAAAACTGTAAAAAGAGTTATAACTTATAAGATTAAATAGTAGGAGGAAAAAATGAGTGATACTTTAATGACTGTATTTGCAATATTTTTAGCTGTAGTTCTAATGTTTGTATTTCCATTAATTACAATGGCGGATAGAACAGATGACGTAGCACAGTTATCTGTAAAAGCAGCTACTACTGAATTTGTAGATCAGATTAGAACTACTGGAAGAGTAACGCAATCAAATTATGATAAATATGTACAACAAATAACTTCTACTGGTAATACTTATGATGTAGAAATGGAAATACAAGTAAAAGATGAAAATTTATCTAAAAAAGGTTATTATACGAATTCGGATAGAATTGGTGAAAACGTTTATTATTCAGTATATACTTCACAAATCCAAGATACAATGAATAGTAATGCTGGAATTTTTAGATGTAAGGAAGGAGATATTGTTTCGGTTAGGGTAAAAAATACTAATCAGACATTATCACAACAATTAAAAAATTTTTTCTATTTGGTAACAGGAAAAGATACATATACCATTGCGGCTGAGCATGCGGGAATAGTAACTGCAAATGGAAAATAGTAATAGCTTGCAATAATAATTGCAAGCTATTTAATAATAAAAAAGAAAGGTAATGCAATATGAAAATACAAGGTTTAGCTATAATATTTATTATTATAATATTGCCAATGTCTATAATTTTAGCTGTATATACACAAAGCCAAATAAAGACTTTAGACATGCAAGTAACATATGATTCAAAATTAATAAATGCTACGTATGATGGAATAAAAGCATTTCAGTTAAATTCCCAAACAAAAATGACAGCAAATTTAACAGATTCTAGGATTCAAGATATAGAAGCATCAGCAGTAACTTTTTTTAATTCTTTGGCTTCTAATTTTAATATGGCTGGGTATGGAAAAAAAGTGTTACAAAATTATGTTCCTGCTGTAGTATACAC
>CAKPKZ010000032.1 GCA_934167435.1 uncultured Clostridia bacterium
TGTTTGTGAAGTTTTACTATATTCTCCTGCTATATTACCAGCTTGTTTAAAGCCTTCGTCTGCAATTTTATCTGCTTCTTGTTTTGTAATTTGTTTGCTACTATTCTTAGAAGTTGTGTTTTTAGATGATGTATTTGTACTATTATTTTTTTCAAAAATATTTTGGTTTAAATTATTAACATTGTTATCATATTTTGTTTCGTATTCTTTTAATTCTTCTTTTTCTTTTATACTAACATTATTAATATTATATATGCAATTATAGTTTACAATTTTACTTACTATTAGTAAATGTGCTGTATATTCATAATTATTTGCTTTATTATCGTAATAATATTTTATATTTCCTATATTTACCTTTACAGTTATATCTCTTGGAATTGATAATGTTAATATTAGTATGTTTTTATCAAAAATATCTTCTGGAATTTCTTCCTCAAATTTTAGATTACAAATTGATTTATACATTTCTAATGAAGATTTGTCTTGTATTATTTTTTGATATATTGTGCTATCAACTTGTTTAAATTGCTGTAAATATTTATATGATATTGATTCAATTAAATTTTGTGATATATATTGCTTATTTTCATTCATTGTATAATATTGATCTTTATTTAATTTGTTTTCTATTATCTTCTTTATTGATTGCATATCTTTAATATCATTTTGTACTACTTCTGCTCCGGAGTCTAATAATTTTATAAATTTACTTTTGTCTCCTATTTCTAATATATAATTTTTACTTATTGTGTTATAGTCGAATTCAATAAAACATTGTGATTTATGTATATTATCTACATCCTCTTGGGTTATGGTATTTTCTTTTTTGCTTGTATCTATTTTTTTGGCTATATTCTCTATTAATGTATTATATAATTCGTCATTTTTGTTTATTTCATAATATTTGTCTTCTTCCTTATAAACAATTCTATCTGGATCTGCAACATTTTTTAAAAAGTTTTTACTATTTTTAATTTCCTGTTGCTCTTTATCTTTGTAAAAATAATAGCCTATTAATGCGGCAGCAATTAATGAAATTACAACTATAAGTACAAATAAGATAATTATAATATATTTTCTTTTACTCATATTACACAACCACCTCTATTTAAATAGTACTACAAAAGGAAATATATGTCAACAAATAAATAATGTCGCATTAAGGATTTCTCCTATGCGACATTATACACTATCATTTATTCCAGCAGATACTATTTGTGCCATGTTTTCTATTAAATCATCAATTTCTTTAGGAGTAACTATAAAGTTAAAGTCTCCTGGCATTAATGCTTCTTTTACATCTTCATATTTGTCATCTTCTTTTAATTTATTTAAATAATCATTTGATTTTGCTTCTTTTTGTAATTTTTCTATAAATAAGTCTATGCTGTCTGCTGCTATTGTTGCAGCTTCCACAACTGTTGGAATTCCTATTGCTATTACAGGTATTCCTAATGTTTCTTCACTTATTTGCTTTCTAGTATTTCCAACTCCTGCTCCTGGTACTATTCCTGTGTCTGATATTTGAATTGTACTGCTTATTCTTTCTATACTTCTAGATGCTAAAGCATCTATTACAATAAGCATTTTAGGTTTTATATTGTCTATTATTCCTTTTAGTATCTCCACTGTTTCTATTCCTGTAGTTCCTAAAACTCCTGGTGATATTGCACTTACCATTCTTGTTCCTTCTTTTACATATTGTGGAAAATAATTTATCATGTGTCTTGTAACTTCTATTTCGTTTATTACTTTTGGTCCTAAAGAGTCTGGTGTAACATAAATATTTCCTAACCCTACTACTAGTATTTCTGCTTGATTATCTACATGTAAGTCTATTATTTTTTTTAATTCATTTGCTAATACTTCTGAACATTTTTTTATTTCTTCTTCTTGCGCAATTTTTAAATTTTTAATATCTATTGTTATATAGTTTCCTATTGGTTTTCCTATTGCTTGCTGTGCTTCTTCGTTTGTAATTTTTACTCTTTCGACTTGTATGTTTTCGTTTATTTGCTCCTTTTGACTTTCAATTCCGTTTATTTCATTTTCTAAATTATTAGCTTTTTTATAAATGTCTCTTCTTTCAGAGGCTAAATCAGTTCTAAAATTAAACACAAAATCAACTCCTTAATATTTAATAATATTATTTGTCAATTTTGTGTTTTTATTCATTATATTTTATTACATATCGTCGTCTTCATCATTAATGTCTATTTCTCCACATCCTGAGCAATGTGAACATCCACCATTGCAGCCACTTTCTTCTTCTAGATTTCCTGACCAGTCAAGTTCAATTATATTTTTACATTCTGGACATTCAACTTCTGTTTTTTCTTCATCCATGTCTATAATAAATTCGTTGCTACAGTATGGACAAACTATTTCAAAGTCAAATCCTTCTTCTGAATATATGTCCTTTTCAATATTGCTTACTATTTCTTGCATTTTTTGAACTTTTTCGTCTAATTCTTTTTGAGTTTTTTCTAGTTGTTCCATTTTGTCTTCTTTATAGTTTAAAACATCTTCCATTTGATTTACTACTACATCTAAGAATTTTGCAAATCTTTCTTTAATGTATTCTAAATCTTCTTTGTCCTTTATGTTTTTTTCTATGTCGTCTAAAAATTCTTTATACTCTTTTTTTAATTGTGTCATTTAACATTCACCTTTCTACACTCTTTCCATGTATTCACATGTACGTGTATCTATTCTTATTACATCACCTATATTTACGAATAGTGGAACTGTTAATTCTAATCCTGTTTCTAATTTTGCTGGTTTTCCTGATGTTGTTGTTGTATTTCCACTAAATCCTGGTTCTGTATATGTAACTTCTAATTCTACAAATATTGGTGGTTCTACTGCAAATACATTTCCTTTATATGAAAGCATTGTAACTTCCATATTTTCTTTTAAATATTTTAAACAGTCTCCTAAATTTTCTTTGTTTAAAGGCATTTGATCATATGTTTCGTTGTCCATAAAGTAATATAAATCTCCATCGTTATATAAGTATTGCATTACTTTCTTTTCTATTTCTGCTCCTGGGTATTTATCTGATGGATTAAATGTTTTTTCTAATGTTGCTCCTGTTATTACATTTTTTAATTTTGTTCTAACAAATGCTGCTCCTTTTCCTGGTTTTACGTGTTGAAATTCAACTACTCTATATACATTTCCTTCCATTTCAAATGTTGTTCCATTTCTAAAATCTCCTGCTGAATATACTGCTGCCATAATAATTTCTCCCTTCAATTTTTAATTTACTTTTCTATTTTACTATAAATTCATTGAAAAATCAAGGTTTTTATTAAATTACATATAGGAAACTATATTATAATATAATTTTTCTCTGATTTTGTTAAATTTATACTACCAAATTTTGTTATTTGTACAGTGTCTTCTATTCTTACTCCAAATTTTCCAGGTATATAAATTCCTGGTTCATTTGTAATTACCATATTTTCTTTTAATTGTGTGTCAGCATTATAGCTAACATATGGCTTTTCATGTATTTCTAAACCAACTCCATGTCCTAATCCATGTATTAATGTATAATTGTTTAATTTAAAATCATTTTCAACCATTTTTGTTAATTGTCTTGTGCTTATTCCTTCTTTCATATCTTTTGCTGTTTGAACTTGATTTTTTAATACCAAATCATATACTGTTTTTACTTCTTCTGGTATGCTTCCTACAAAAAATGTTCTTGTCATATCTGAACAATATCCATTATATTTGCATCCCATATCTATTGTTATAATATCATTTTGTTGAATTTTTCTTTGTGTTGGCACTGCATGAGGTTTTGAAGAATTCTCTCCTGACGCAACAATTGTGTCAAATGCAAGCCCATCGGTTCTTTGTTTATAATATTCTTCAATTTCATTTGCTATTTGTATTTCTGTCATTCCTGGTTTTATATATGATAAAATGTATGAAAAGCATTCGTCTGTAATTTCACAAGCAATACTTAAATCTTTTATTTCTTCTTCATCTTTTATCATTCTTTGTTTTTCAATAAATTCTTCTGTTTCGACAAAATTATTAATTTTATATTTTCTTTTATATTCTTTATATTTAGCATATGTTAAATAATTTTCTTCAAATCCTACATTCTCGCAAAACATAAAGAAATTTTCAAAATCATATGAAGAAATATCTTTTGCATCATATACAATTATTTCATCAAATAATGTAAGTGTACTATGTACATACTCAATATATCTTCCATCTGTTATATAAATATTTTCCTTACGTGTTACTAATAACGTACCTTCCGCGTCTAATCCTGTTAAATATTTTATATTTATTGGATTAGATATAATTATCCCTTGCAAATCAAGACTTAACATTTTATTTCTAAGCCATTGCATTTTTTGATTCATTACAATCCTCCTTTTATCCCTTATACATACCTAGTGTAAATATTTTCATTAATACTAACTTTATTGTTTCAAATGGTATATACATACTAATAAATGTTGCAATTACTATAAATGGTCCAAATGGTATATATTCATTTGTGCTTTTCATTTTGGTAGCTAATAATATTACACTTAATATTGCTCCTATTAAAAATGATACTAGAGTTATAATAATTATATTTGATAATCCAAAATATAGTCCTATTGCTCCCATTAGTTTTACATCTCCAAAACCCATAGCCTCTTTTCCATAAAGCATTCCTCCAACTAATGTTATAAATAAGAATATTCCTGCTCCCACAAGCATTCCTAATAGCATATTTATTGATATTGCTACATTTGATAGTCCATATATGAATGTAAATATTATTCCAAATTCAAAGATTGTTAAATTTAATCTGTTTGGTATTATTTGTAACTTATAATCTATTATAAATGCTGATATTAACATTGGTGTTAATATTGCATATTTTATTAAATCTAAATTTCCTATTATTGTATTTTGTATTCCATATACATATACTAATGTTGCATATATAATGGCTGTAAGAAACATTAATATATAATTTGGTTTAAAATTTATTTTATATTCTTTAAATAAATCTAATGTTAGTACCTTTTTATATTCTGGTAATCTTTTATTCATCCAATCTACAAATTGTCCTACAAATAGTCCTAATATCATTGCTCCTATATAATAAGCTACATGTACATCATTTAAATACATTTTATTTTTCTCCTTTGTTTATCATATTTTTATATTGTTTTTTTATTTTTTCTTCTATTGGTCTTTTCCATTTTGTGTACCAAAATTCTTTTTTATCTATTGGCTCTACTAATATTGTAAACATTTTACACCTATTTCCACCTAAAATGTCTGTAAATATTTGGTCTCCAACTACTGCAATTCTACTAGGTTCTATATTTAATTCTTTTTGTATTTTTTTAAATCCTGATTTTAATGGCTTTTTGGCAAAATTTATATAAGGAATTCCTATTTTTTTTGATACCATCTCAACTTTTTCTTTGTTATTTGTATTTGATAATATGTATAATTTTATTCCTTGTCCTCTCATTTCTTTTGCCCAATTTATAATACTTTGGTCTAACTTTTTCTGATAGTCTATTAATGTATTATCTACATCTAATATTAATGCTTTTATTTTATTTTTTTGTAAAAACTCTATTGTTATTTCTTTTACACTAATTAATAATGCATTTGGATATAGTTTCATTTTTTCCCCCATAAAATAAATTTACTGTATAATATTATCAGTATGTTATTTTTTTGTCAACAACTATCTTTCTTCGTTTGATTCTATAGATTTTTTTTCATTTTCTAAACATTTATCTATTTCTTTCAAAATTTGTTTATTGGTAAGATTTAGAAGTTTTTTTACGTAATTTAAAGCTTCTTTTTTATCTATTCCATTTCCGGAACAATTTTTTAATATTTGTATGCAATCACATCCATCTCTAATTTCTTGTGGTACAATATAGCTATTTAAAATTCTTGCTTTGTTTTTGTTATTTTTTATTTTGCTGTAACTAGCATATTTCATCCCCACAACTTCGGCAAACTCTGTTTCGTTAATTCCTTTTCCATATTTATTATATAATTTTAAAAATTCTTTATAATCCACAGATTTTTTCCAATATCCTTGTTCTACTAAATCATTTTTTATTTCTATCTTTTCTTCTTCAGTTATATATCTTCTCAATATTCTCGTTTTAATATTTGCTGATTTCATAGAATGAAAATTATTATATTTTATTCCTAATAATTTAATAAATTCTGATTGTGACATTTGTTTTCCATATTTTTCGTGCATTTGCTTAAATTCTTCATATGATATCTTGGTGTTTTCATAGCCATCTGTTATTAATTTTTCTCTTATTTGTCTTTTTTCTTGTTCTGTTAACTCTTGACTGTCTTTAAATATTCTTGCTTTGGTTCTTTTTCCTTTCATGTCGTTATAACTGCTATAATTTATTTTTAAAACCTGAATTGCAAAATCTGGTTTAGATAATTTACCTTTAAACTTTTCGTACAAATCCATAAATTCTTCATAACTTATTGAATCACCTGATACATAACCGAGTTTTTTTATTTGTTGTATAATTTCTTCTTTTTCATTTTTTGTTAATTCTACTAAATTATCTTTCAAAACTTTTGCTCTTGTTCCTTTTTTCTTCATATTGTTATAATTAGAATATGTTATTCCTAAAATCTGTGCAAATTGCGACTCTTTCATATTTTTTCCTAATATATTGTACAATGTTTTAAATTCTTCGTAATCTATTGCTGTGTTTCTATATCCCATTTGTGTTACTTTATTTCTTATCTCATTTACATTTTCTTCTTGTAATTCGTAATTTTTTAAAACTGTAGCCCTATTTTTTTCCTCTTTAAATCCCCTATAATTAGCATAATTTATTCCTAATATATCCGCAAAATATGTTTCTTTTATTCCCGCACCTAATTTTTGATATAACTCTTTAAATTCTTTATATGTTATTTTTTTATTTATATATCCCATTTCTTTAATTTTATTTATTATTTCTTGCTTATTATATATTCCCATATATTCCTCCATTACCTCTTAAAAGTATATTATTTATCTTGTTAAAAGTCAATAAATTGTTAAAAAAACAGAAAATAGACTATGATTTTTTCATAGCCTATTTTATATTTATTTTATTTACTTACTTTAAAATCATATGCATTTGCAAAATCTGCATTTGCTTTAATATTTAATGTAGATGTTCCGCCTTCAGGTATTGTTCCTAAATATCCCTTCACCTCTGATAATGTATCTCCTGATTTATTTATTAATGTCAATTTTATAAATTCTTCTCCTAAAATTTTATTAGTTGTATTTTTTACAGTTGCCTGTAAATATGATTCTCCATCTTTTTCTATTAATACTACATTACTTATCTCTAAGCCATCTATTGTTTTTGTTTGTGCTAAATTATTACTTTTGTTTATTTTAGTTCCATCTTCTTGTACACTCACAAATTCTTGATTTGATGTTATGTTTTTATCGTTTATTGTATTTACATTTTTATTTTTATTCTTTTTTATAAATAATATTCCCGTAGTAATTATCATGATAATTATTATTATTGCTACTACTTTAATTTCTTTTTTAGTCATTTTTTCACCTTCTCCTATTTTTTAATTATGTGCTGTTCCTGAATTACTATGTGCACAATAGTAATGCGACCTAGCACATGAATGAGAACACACCACTGCATGTGTATATGAGTATCCATGAGAACACTTAACAATATTGTAATAGTGTGCAGTAGTATAACCATGAGAACATGGGACTACATGAGCTGAGGAATATCCGTGTGAACAGTTTGTTGTTACTGTATGTGCTTCCATCTCTCCGTGTTCGCATGGATGTTTTGGACAATTTTCTAAAGGTTTATTACAAACAGTACATATCTGTCCTACAGTTCCACCACATTTTTCACAAACAGTTGCACCTATATCAGCCAACTCTCCACAAGACAAGCACCCCTCAGTCGCACGAGTTATACTATTTCCCCCAACACATCTTACTGAAGTTCCTCCACTACATTGAGAATAATTATTACAGTATGATCTTGATCCTGAATTACAAGTATAAGCTGAGCTACAATAACTTGTTCTTCCTGAACATTGTGTTTTTCCCACTTGTGTCTCGCATGTTGTTTCTACTTGTCCATCACTTACTTCTACATAATAATTGTAATCTGTATAATTTGAAAGACCTGTAGCTTGTAATGTTGCTGCTGTTCCTGAAGCTATTGCTTCTGAAGTTGCTTTTAAGCTATATGTTGGTGTACTTCCTGTTACTTGTGCCATATACAATTTATATGTTAGTGCATCTCCTTCATTGTCTCTTGCTAATGCAGATATAGTTAAACTTGAACTTGTTTTTGAACTTATACTTACACTTTCAATTGTTGGTCCAGTATTACTTATTGTTACTGCAATTGTATCTATGCATTCATTTCCTGCCTTATCTATTGCTTTTACGTATATTGTGTATTCTCCTACTGTACAATTTGAGAATGTATTGCTTGACTGATATGTATTTCCATCCTTACTATATTCGTACCTTAATATTCCAGCTATGTCAGCTGCTGCATCTTCACTTGCTGTATCTTCTGCATTTGCAGTTACTGTTATTGTTGCTCCATCTACGTTACTGTCTTTTGATACAAATACTGGTTTTTCATTATCTACATTCTGCACATTATATGTTGTTAATTTATATGCATTTGTATCATCATAATATCTTGCTAACACTGCAATATTACTTGTTACTTCTACTGATACAGTGTTTTCTGTTACTGTTGTCCAGCCCTCATCTGTTTCTTTTTTATATTGTTTTTTTAATTCTGATTCTTCATACTGTATTGTTACTACTACTGGGCCTGTTTCTATTCCATTTTTTGTACCTACACTTTCAGTATTTCTTGCTGTTGTTGGATTTGCATGCATGCTTATTGAACTTTCTACTATACTCACATTTACATCCAAAGTAGTAGATTTTTGTTTTCCTTTATCTGTTATTGCTGTAAATGTATATTCTCCATTTGTATCTAGTTCAAATATTACTCCTTCTTCAACATAATCTGTAGTTTCTCCATTTGATGCTTGTATTTTTTCTACTTTTCCTTTTCTTACTGTAGCTACTACTTTTACTTTTATCTTTTCGCCACTTTCTCCTGTTAAAGGAATTATAGTTGCCGTTATTTCTGGAAATGGATCTCCTGTATTTTTACCAGCTTCTTCTATTATAATTTGTCCTTTTTCACTTATTGAAAATACTATTTTATAATTATCTTTTGTAATTATTTCTATCTTACCTTCATTTTCTTCTATACTTGCAATCCAATCCTCCTTTTTTAATTCATTAATAAAATTATTTTTTTCTTCATCTGTAAGTTGTCCTGTTTTTCCCTCTATTGCTCTTTGCATATTCAGCTCAGAAAATTTTAATTTTAGCTTTTCTTTGTAACCTGCTATTATATTATCTTCTTTTGCCTGATTTGCTTTTGCTATTATTCCATTTTCTCCTGTTAATGTTGCAATTGTTACACCCGCTAGTATTAGCAAAACTACTATGGTTATTACTAGTGCAATTAGTGTAATTCCTGATTTTTGTTTTAAACTACTCTTCATTTTATCCCCCTTAAATTTTATATTTTATAGTAAATTTAAACTAATTATCTAGATTTTAAGGTCACAAAAAAGATAGCCTTAAAACGCACTTTTAGCACGCTTTAAAACTATCTTTTTGTTTGGCAAATAAACTGCACCCTTTATTTACTAAAGTGTAGCTCTCTCTCTCTCTCTCTCTACAGCCATGTGGCTTTTACCATTTGCCATTTTTATCATTCCTTTTCATTAGTTTTTATTTTACCTATTAATTTATATTAGCACATTATTTTACTTTTTTCAATAATTTTCGGCAAATGTAATATATTTGTAATATTTTACATTTTAGTATATTTTGTGTCTATATAATTTTCCTCATACTACTTACAAAATCTATGTTTTCCTATTGTTACTGTTAATGGTCTTGACCATATCCATTTGTTTGTTGCTGTTGCTGGATTAAAATAATATATTGCTCCATAACTTGGATCCCATCCATTTAAAGCATCTTGAGCCGCTTTTTTTGCAGTTGAATCTGGTGTCATGTTTATTTGTCCATCGCTTACCGCATCAAATGCTCCTCCTTGATATATTACCCCTGCTATTGTATTAGGGAAAGAACTACTTTTTACTCTATTTAGCACCACAGCGCCTACCGCTACTTGTCCTGCATATGGCTCTCCTCTTGATTCTCCATATATAATTCTACTTAATAAATTAATATTAGAATTATTAGAAGAAGTACTTGATGTACTACCACTTGAACTATTAATTCCCATTGCTTTTAATGTAGCAGGTCCTGCTATGCCATCTGCTGTTAATCCATTTTTTCTTTGAAAGTATTTAACAGCTGCAACAGTTTTACTACCATATATTCCATCAACACTGCCACTATAATATCCCCATCTTTTTAGCTTTGTTTGTATTTGAGTTACTTCATTACTTCTAGAACCATATTTAGACAAAGCCTCTACGGAATAATTATTATAAACAATATATGCTGTAACACCAACCAAAAAGGCTGTAACAACCAATAAAAAAATTATAAACTTCTTATTTAATTTATTAAAATTTTTAAACATAATAAAAACCACCTATTGATATTTTTTATTATTTTTATCAATAAATGGTTTATTTATACATATTATGAACAATATGTACACAAAATAGCTTCTAAACCTACTTGTAAATCTATTAATCCGTTTTTGTAATTGTAGTCTAGGTCTATTAATTCTTGTAAGATTTTTCTTAATTCTTTTTGATTAAAACACCTTGACTGGCTTTTATATTTATTAACCAAAAACATCTGATTAGGTTTTAAACTTAAACTGGTTGCTATGTCTTTATTATTTTTCATTGCAACTTGAACAAAATACAACTTTTTAAAATGGTTATATAAAGTTATTAATATTTTTTGTAAAGGTTCTTTTGCGTATAATAAATTTTGTAAAACTTGCATTGCATTAGAAATATCCTTTTTTCCTAAAGAATCTGTTAAGTCAAAAATTACACTTTCTAATTTTTTTATAGAAAGCAAATCTATATCATTTTTTGTAATAGTACCATTTTCTCCAACATATTCTATAAGTTTTCTAATCTCATTTATTAAATCCTGCATGTTTGTACCACAACATTCAATAAAATAACGTAATGTTGCCCCATCAATTGCAACTTTGTAAGCATTACAAATAGATTTTATTCTTTTCTCAATTTGTATAGGTTTTTGAAAATCAAATTTGCAAACAATACCATTTTTATCTATCGTATTTAATAAATCTTGTTTATCTGCCTCTTCCTCTACAAAAACCAAAACCACAGTTTCGTTTATAATTTTTATATTTTCTTTTATATAATTATTTAATTTTTCTTTTATATTTGAGATATCTGTGTCTTTTCTTTTACCTTCCTTTTTAAATAGTCCTGTATTTCTTGCTATAATAAGTTTTTTTTCATATCCAAAAGCTGGTGTTTCTATATCACTTATTATTTGTGAAACATTAGTATTATCTATTAAAATATAATTTATTCCTTTAACAGCTGTTCCAAACATTTTTTTAATTTTATTAAGATTAGACTCTAATAAAAATAATTCTTCACCATACAATAAATATAAACTTGATAATTGTCCATTTTTTAACTGTGTTTCTAAATCCTCTATTGATATCACTACTTTTTTCACATCCTATTTATCTAATATAATTCTAAATATCTCCGCTACACTCCATGCTTGAGCTATGGCACCTTTTGGTAAATATGGTTTTTGTGAATCATATATTTCTGCTATACTTCCAACACAACCTCTTTGATTTATTTCATCTGTAAATGTTTCTATAATTTCAGTTCTAAAAGATAACAGTTTTTCTTCTAATTCTTTTTTGTCTTTTTTATTTTTAGTATTTTTTAACATATTTTTTAAACAATTATAATATAATCCCAAAAGCCATGTCCATGTAATTCCTTGGTGATAGCTTGTATCTCTTTTTTGGCAATCTCCTTCATACACATCCACATATCCATCTTCGCCTTTTGCTAATGTTTTTAATCCGTAATTATTTAATAATTTTTTTTCAACAATATTTAATATATTTTTAGCTTCTTCTGAATTAGTGTCTATTACTTGATAAGTTAAACTCATACTAAACAATTGATTTGGTCTTATTTTTTTGTCACCTAAAACATCAAATAAACATTTTCTTCTCTTATTATAAAATTTTTTATTAAATGATATTTGCGTCTTTTTAGCTAAATCTTTATATTGTTTTGCTTTTTCTTTATTTTCAAATTTATTTGCTAAATCATACATTATCATTAATGCATTGTACCACAAACTATTTATTTCAACTGCCTTTCCATTTCTTGGTGTAACAGCAATGTTATTGTATTTAGCGTCCATCCATGTGTTTTGTGTGTTTTCGGTTCCAGATACAATTAAATTATCTTTATCTAAGTAAATATTATTGTCATCTATGTTTATTCCATTTATATAATTTTCTATTATATTTTTCAACTTGTAATATAATTTATTCTTTACAAATTCTTCGTCTTGAGTATATTTAAGGTATTTATAGACTTGTTCAAATAATAATAGTGAACTATCAACACTATTATATAATGGTCTGTTGTCAAATCCAGAGTATCCATTTGGAACTAGTCCAAATTTTATATCTCTTGTCATTGTTAATAAAACCTCTTTTGCAAGTTCAAATCTTTTATTTACTAATAATAAACCTTCAAAAGAAATTAGACTATCTCTTCCCCAGTCTAAAAACCAAGGATATCCTGCAATAATTGTATGTAACCCAAATGTTGGCCTATAAACAACAAAATTGTCTGCTGCAATTAGCATATTTTTTATTAAACTATCTTTATCTAGTTCTTCTTGTGTTTTGTTAGCTTTCCTATTATCAATTAAAAGAGATTTATTAAATATTTTGTTTAATCTTACTATTTCTTCGCTTATTAAATCTTTTACATTTAATTCGTCTATATTTTCTTCGAAAGAACAAATAAAAGAAATTTCCTTTTCCTCATTTGGTTGTATTTCTATTTCAAATATTCCTGGCACTGCATGATTTTCTTCAGGATAAAATCCCCTTTTTTGTTCTTCTATATAAAACATGTTGTAAAATGTATCTTTTATATGTTTGTTATATACACCTTCAGATGTCTTCATGTATATTGGGTAAGATACATTAT
>CAKPKZ010000033.1 GCA_934167435.1 uncultured Clostridia bacterium
ACTTTTTGATGATTTCTTTGAATAGTACAATCTCTTTCTCCTAAATGAATTACATTTCCATGTTCATCTGCTACTATTTGAATTTCGACATGTCTTGGATTTTCAATAAATTTTTCTATATATATTTCATCATCATTAAATGAATTTTTTGCCTCTTGTTTTACTACTTCATATTCTTTTTCCAATTCTTCTGCTGTATTTGCAACTCTAATGCCTTTTCCACCGCCTCCTGCTGCTGCTTTTAATATAATTGGGTAACCTATTTTTTCTGCTATTTCTAATGCATCTTTTAATCCTTTTACACTTCCATCTGAACCAGGTATAACAGGTACTCCTGCTTTTTTCATCATCTCTTTTGCATTTGATTTATTTCCTAATAAATCAATAACTTCTGACTTTGGTCCAATAAATTTTATATTTGACTCTTCGCATATTTGAGCAAATTTTGAATTTTCAGATAAAAAGCCAAAACCTGGATGAATGCTATCAGCTTTTGTTATGTATGCTGCTTGTATAATATTTTTTATATTTAAGTAGCTCTTATTAGCTTGAGCTGGTCCAATACAAATAGCTTCATCCGCCAAGCGAGTGTGTAATGCATCTTTATCTATTTCTGAATAAACTGCAACTGTTTTTATATTCATTTCTTTACATGCCCTTATAATACGAACTGCAATTTCACCACGATTTGCAATTAATATTTTATTCATTTATTTTCACCTCTTTCAACTTTTAATTTTAAATAGACTTAAACCAAAGCAAATGTCAATTCACCTTTAGCTACAATTTTTTCATCAACTGTTGCTATTGCTTCTCCTACACCAATTGGTCCTTTTCTTTTTATAATTTTCACTTCTAATTTTAATCTATCTCCTGGTACAACTTTTCTTTTAAATTTCATTTTATCAATCCCTCCGAATAAAGCATTTTTTCCTTTATTCTCTTCCATTGAAAGAATTGCTACTGCTCCTGTTTGTGCTAAGCTTTCTACAATTAATACTCCTGGCATAATTGGATTACCTGGAAAATGACCTTTAAAATACCATTCTTGCTCATTTACATTTTTATATGCTATTGCTGATTCTCCTGGTACATATTCTCCTACCTCATCAATCATTAAAAATGGATCTCTTTGTGGAATAATATTTTTGATTTCTTCTTTATTTAGCATTAATTTTCACCTTCTATTCTAAGTAATGGTGTTCCATATTCTACTGCCTCACCATCTTTTACTAAAATTTCTGTAACCTTGCCTGTGTATTCTGATTCAATCTCATTCATTAATTTCATAGCTTCAATAATGCAAAGTACATCGCCTTTTTTTACTTCTTTTCCAATTTCAATATAAGGTTCTGCTGTAGGAGAAGGTTTTAAATAGAAAGTCCCAACCATTGGTGATTTTATTATATTTCCTTTTTTCTCATTTTTATCTTCTTTTATTTGATTTTCAATAGTATTATTTTCTACTATTGGAGTGTTTTGAATTATTTTTTCTTGCATTTTATCTTTTTTCATACTAATTTTAGTACCATCTGGAAATTCAATATCAATTGCTGTTAATTTAGAATTTCCCATCTCTTCTATTAATTGTTTTATTTTTTCATATTCCATCTATTTTTCCTCCCATTTTTTTAGGATAATACTAGAATTGTGTCCTCCAAATCCAAGTGAATTTGACATAACAATATTTAATTTAGTTTTTCTTGATTCATTTGGAACAATGTCTAAATCACATTCCTCATCTTTTTCTTTATAATTTATTGTTGGCGGTACTAACTCATTTTCTATTGCTTTTACGCAAAAAATTGCTTCTACTGCTCCTGCAGCTCCTAAAAGGTGTCCTATATTTCCTTTTGTAGAACTTACCATTACTTTTTTACTTGACTCACCCAATGCTGTTTTTATAGCCATTGTTTCTGTTAAATCATTTAAATGTGTTGATGTTCCATGTGCATTTATATAATCTATATCTTCTGGTTTTATCTTTGCATCTTTTATCGCTCTTATCATTGCATTTGCTCCACCTTCTCCATCAGGGCATGGAGATGTTATATGGTAAGCATCTGAAGTTGAGCCAAATCCAATAACTTCTGCATATATTTTAGCATTTCTTTTTTTTGCATGTTCTAATTCTTCTAATACTAGTATTCCGCTTCCTTCTCCCATAACAAATCCGCTTCTTTCTTTGTCAAATGGAATACTTGCTCTATTTTTATCTGTAGATGTACATAGTGCCTTCATATTTTCAAAACCTGCTATTCCAACAGGACATATAGAAGCCTCTGTGCCTCCTGCTACAACAATATCTTCATATCCATGTTTTATTGTTTTATACCCTTCTCCTATCGCATGTGTTGAAGAACTACAAGCTGTAACAATCGACATAGATTCACCTTTAAATCCAAATTCTATTGAAATATTTCCAGCTGGCATATTAGCTATTGCCATTGGTATAAACATAGGCGATACTCTATTATTTCCTTTTTCGTAATTAATTTCACATTGATTTTGAATTGTTATTAATCCACCAATTCCTGTACTCACAAAAATGCCTACTTTTTTAAAATCTGTATTTTCTGAAGTTATTCCACTATTTTTTACTGCTTCTCTTGCAGCTATTAGTGCAAACTGTGAAGATCTATCTAATCTTTTGGCTTGTTTTGGTTCGAAGTAATCTAAAGGATTATAATCTTTTACTTCTGCACATAAACTTGTTTTAAAGTTGCTACTATCAAATAATGAAATATTATCGATTCCACATTCTTTATTTTCTATTCCTTTCCATGTTTCATTTACATTATTTCCTATTGGAGTAATTGCTCCTAGTCCTGTTATAACTACTCTTCTTTCCATTTTTCATCTCTCCTTACATTAACATTCCACCATCAATATGAATTACTTGACCTGTAATATATGAGCTATCACTAGATGCTAAAAATTTAACAACATTTGCAACATCTTGTGGAGTCCCCATCCTTTTTAGAGGAATTTTTTTTGCAATTTCTTCTTTAATATCTTCTTTTAATACAGCTGTCATTTGTGTCTCAATAAATCCTGGTGCTACTGCATTAACAGTAATATTTCTTGAAGCTACTTCTTTTGCTAAACTTTTTGTAAATCCTATAATTCCCGCTTTTGATGCTGCATAATTTGTTTGACCTGCGTTTCCTGATATTCCTACAACTGATGATATATTTATTATTCTTCCATTTCTTGCTTTCATCATATAACTAATTACATTTTTAGTCACATTAAATGTGCCTACTAAATTTGTATCTATAACCTGTTTAAAATCTTCTTCTTTCATTCTCATTAACAATGTGTCTCTTGTAATTCCTGCATTATTTACTAATACATCTATGTTTCCAAATCCTTCTACAATTTGTTTTACAAATTTTTCGCAATCCTCAAATTTAGTTACATCCCCTTGAACCGCAAAACACTTTACATTATTTGCTTCTATTTCTCTTTTAGTATTTTTTAAGTCATCATTTTCTGTTCTATAATTGATTGCAATATCATATCCCTCTTTTGCAAGTGTTAAGGCTATTTGCTTTCCAATTCCTCTTGTTCCACCTGTAATTAATGCTAGTTTACTCATTTCTTATCCTCCATATTCTTTTAATACAGTTTGCAAACTACAAACATTATTAATATTTAATATTTTTATCTCTTTATTTGTCGGTACTCTTTTTACAAATCCTGATAATGTTTTTCCGAGGTCCTATTTCTATAAATGTATCTATTCCATTATTTAACATATTTTGAATTGTTTTTGTAAATTTAACTGGATTTATAATATGACGAGCTAAAATATCTTTTACATCATCTGTGTCTTTGTACATTTCACCATCTATATTTTTAATTACTTTTGCTTCAAACTTATGAATAGTAATATTTTCAAGTTCTTTTCTTAAAGCTTTTGAACTTTCTATCAATTTTTCAGTATGAAATGGCCCTGCTGTTTTTAAAATTCTTACTTTTTTGGCTCCCATTTCTCTTGCAATTTTTTCTGCTTCGATAATTGCTTCTTTCTCTCCAGAAATTACAACTTGACCTACTGAATTATAATTTGCAGGAACTACAAAACCAGATTTTACTTTTTTGCAAACATCTTCCACTTCATTATCAGTCAACCCCATAATTGCAGCCATTTGCCATTCTCCACTAGGAAGCAAATTTTGCATATATTCTCCTCGCTTTTGGACAATTTTTATTCCATCTTCAAACATAAGTGCTTTACTATTGATTAGTGCTGTATATTCACCTAAACTCAATCCTGCTGACATATTAGCTGTTATATTATTATCTTTTAAAATTTCTAATATTGCTAGACTCTCTGTAATTATTGAAAGTTGTGTATATTTTGTTTCATTTAATATATCTTCTGGTCCTTCAAATGATATTTTTGCAATGTCTATTCCTGTTATATTTTTAACTTGATTATATATTTTTCTTGCCTCTTCATATTCTTCATATATATCTTTTCCCATTCCAACACTTTGAGATCCTTGACCAGGAAATAAAAATCCTATATTCATTTTTTTATAACTCCTCTCATTTCTATTTCTTTTTCAAATTGATTACAAAACTCTACTATGAATTTTTTTGTATCTACATCTATTCCAAATTCTTTTTTTATAGATGTCGCTATATTTTTTATATCATCTGTAAATTTTTCCTTTTTAGTATTAATTCCAATTCCAACTACTAAGTATTTAACTTTTTCATTAACAATCTTAGTTTGAGTTAAAATTCCACCTATCTTTTTATTATTAAATGTAATATCATTTGGCTCTTTAATATTTAAATTAATTCCATATTGATTCTTAAAAATATCAACAATTATATTTGCAATTTTTATCGTAATTTCTTCTAATTTTTGAACATTACAATTTGTTCTTATAAAAAATGAAAATGCTATATTGTTTGCTTCATCTGTATGCCAGACTCTTCCATGTGTTCCAATTCCTTTATCTTGAATATCTGCAAATACTAAAGTACCATCTGGAGTATTATTGTTTTCTATTAGTCTCCAAATTTCATTTTGTGTTGAATCTATTTTATTATAAAAAATACTATTTCTTCCTAAAAATTTAGTCTTTAAGTTTTCTAATTGCATCTAAATTTTCCTGCCTTTTTATTTTATTTGTTGTTGTTTTAATTAATGGTTCTTCTGTTAGTAGCATTCCTCTTATTGCTTTATATGATGGCATAGTTTGGTTGACTTCTTTAATTTTCTTTGACAAGACTTTATATATTTCTTCATCTTTTTCAACTTTATAGACATCTTTTATAATATCTCTATCAAATACTATCTTTACATTTATTTTTATATTGTTCTCATCATTTGATTGTATTTTTCCAAAGATAAACGACTCTTTTATTCCTTCTATTTTATTAACTAAATTTTCCATTTCTTCTGGGAATATGTTTTTGCCATTTTTTAATACTATTACACTTTTCTTTCTACCACTTATAAATATATATCCTTCTTCATCTATTTTAGCTAAATCTCCTGTATAGAACCATCCATCTTGCAATGATTTTTTATTTACTTTTTCATTTTCATAATATCCTAGCATTACACTTGAACCTCTAACTACCAATTCTCCAATTCCATCATCATTTACATCTACAAGTTTTGCTTCTACACTTGGAACTGTTTTTCCAATTGATCCTAACTTATAATTTTTATTTGTCCCAACTGCCACAACAGGAGAAGTTTCAGTTAAGCCATACCCTTGTACTAAGTTTAGTCCTAATAATCTATATTTTTCTTCTATTGTTTTATCTAAGGATGCAGCACCACTTATCAATAGTTTTATTTTTCCACCTAGCATATCATGTATTTTTTTAAATGCTTCTTTCCTTTCTTTCATAGATGAATTTTTATATTTTTCTTCATTTTTTAATATTTCCTCAAGTTTTCCTTGCTTTTCTAGTTTTTTCCTAATCATCATGAAAATTCGTTCATATATACCTGGTACACACGCCATGACTGTTACATGATATTCATTTAAATTTTCTACTATATGTCTTAGTCCATCACAAAATACTGTTTCTGCTCCTTTATATAGTGAAAATAGAAATCCTACTGTACATTCAAATACATGGTGTATTGGTAAAATAGAAAGAAAAACATCGTCTTGAGTTACGTCTAAAACGCTTCCAATATCCATTAAATTTGTGCAAATATTTTCATGTGAAAGCGCTACTACTTTAGACCTAGATGTAGTTCCTGATGTAAATAGCATAATTCCCATTTCTTTTGGATTGATTTTTACATTTAAAAACTCATTATTTCCTTCTTCTATTAGTTTCTTACCTTCTCGTATTAGTTCTTTTTGTGAATATATTCCTTCTCCATTTTCATCATTATCCATAGAAATCAAATGTTTTAACTTATTTTTCTCACTAAGCCTAATATTTTGAATTATCTCTGAATATTTTTTTGTATAAAATATTGCTTCTATATCAGACCTTTCTATCAATAGTTCTAGCTCATTTGCAGGTAGTGATTTATCTAATGGAACAACAATTCCTGTTCCACATACAATTGATAAATATGCTATTTCCCATTCATATCTATTTTCTCCAATAACTGCAATTCTTTTTCCTTTTAGCCCTAAATCTATTAGTGCTGTTCCTAAAGCATTTATCATATCTCGTACTTCTTTATGGGTATAAGTTTGATATTTTCCTTCTTCTACTTTAATTTTATATGCTGGTCTTTCTGCATATAATTTTCCCGTTTTGTTTAACATATCTTTTAAATCTTTAATTTCTAAATAATCATATATTCTTTTATTCATTTTTTCTCCTATTTTTTAAAATTTTGTATCATCTTTATATCGCAATAACAAGTTAATGTCTTTATACTGGTAAGTCAGTATAATCTGTTTTCAGTACTTTGAGAAATATATATTTTTTAAATCACTTATTAACTGAACACTTAGTCTAAATACAAAAAAATAGTTAACTACTTATTTGTAATTAACTATTGCACTATATTATCTATATCTTTTGCAATGTTTCCAACGTAATCCAAAGATTTTGAGCAATATCTCCTTTAGGAATTACATTTTGAAAAAGTTCAGCAGCTTCCTGCATGATAAGTGCATTAACATTATTGTTTTTACATTCTTTAAATAATTTGCTTTTATTTCAGGAGAAGATGTATTATCTGTTTCTTGTTTCGAAATTATAATTCTATTTTCCCTTTTAAAAAAAGGTGCATATTTATCTAGCCATATATCCTTTTCTTCTATTTGAAAGTTTTTCCTGCAGATTGATAAAATATATAATTCAATATTGCATTTAACTTTTCACTTGACGTAAAAAAAGAATTATTATACTTGATAATAAATTCTTCTTTATTTTCTAATATTCTATTTTTTTATTTTTAAGTGCAAGTTCTGGATTAATTGTACTTATTTGCATAAACTTTTCTCTTCCAATTATATTTTGTAACTCTTGTATAATTTCTGGCATTTTTTTGTAGATTGTATTTGGTTTATGCACATCACTTCCAAAAAAAGTTATATAATTTTTTTCAAGCATTTTCTTCGCTATAATTTGTGCTTTTTTTCCATATTGTCCTATAATACTCCCATAATTTTGTTGCATTAAAACTCCTATGTCTATTAATTCATCTATTATTTCTGGGTTACTTTGCACAAAACTATATCTTTCTGGATGTGCTAATACTGGTATCAACTTATATTGTTGCATTGTATAAATTACATCAATTAAATTTAATGGTTTAGAATTTAATGGTAATTCAAATAAAGTATAATTTGTATTATTTATTGTTGTTGCTTTTTGCTGTTCTAATAATTCTATAATATTACTTGTAAAATATATTTCATTTCCAAGATATAATTTTCCATTAAAATTTACTTTTGGTAAATTTTGTATTAATGCATTTAACCAAAGTTCTCTTTCTGCTACATTTGATTCATAATATCCTTCTATATAATGAGAAGTTGATATTATTCCTGTAAAACCTGCCTCTTTTGCTTCTTTTATTAGGGCAAATGTTTCCTCTACACTGCTTGATCCATCATCTACATTCGGAATTATATGTGTATGAAAATCTATCATTTATTTTTCTCCCTTATTTAAATCTTGTTTTTCTTTTTCAAGGTAACTATTAATTTGTTTTAAAATTTCATCTGCCTTGCTAGGGTCAACACTGTTAGAATTCTCTATTTTCACATTATTTCTATTTGTTTTATTGCTTTCTCTATCGCTAGTAGTTCTTCTTACTCTTGTTGTTTGTGCATTATTTTTTATTGGTAGTTTACCATTAATATTTCTAAATTGGTTATTGTGTGATTTACTGCTACTTGGAACAGAGCCATAGTAATATGATTCAGAATATTTTTTAGCAGAAATCGGCATTTTGTTTACAACTATTCCTGATATTTTTCCTCCAACATTTTTAATATTTTGTACTATTCTTTTTAAGTTTTCTTTTTTGGTTTGTTTATATGCTGTAACAATTATTGTTGAATCTACAATTCTTGACAATATAATTGAATCTGTTACAAGTTGTGATGGAGTTCCATCTATTATTACCAAGTCGCACATTTCTTTAGCCTTTTTTAATAATTTAAGCATTTTTTCAGAAACTAACAATTCTGAAGGGTTTGGAGGTACATTTCCAGCAGTTATTGCATAAAGATTTTCTACTTCTGTTTCTTGTATATAATCTATTATATCATCACTTGAAACCTCTTCGTTTCTCGAATCCATTCCTGACAAATAATTTGAAAGTCCTGGTTTTGGTGCAATTCCAAAAATATTAAATAATCTTCCTTTTCTCATATCAGCATCTATTATTAAAACTCTTTTTCCAGATTGAGCAAATGTAACTGCTAAATTGGAAGCGACCCAACTTTTTCCTTCGCCTGGAAATGTAGATGTTACCAATAAAGTTTTTAATTTTTTGTCGGTGTTCATAAATTGTATATTTGTTCTTAATGTTCTAAAAACTTCTGAAACTGGAGATTTTGGATCTCTTTGTGCTATTACTTCTCTTCTCATTATTTTTTGCCTCCTTTTTCAAATACCCACATTGGAATAGATGCTATTACTGGTAAGTCTAAAAGTTTTTCTACTTCTTCTACTGACTTTATTGTTGTATCTAACATATTTAATATAAATACATATGCAACCGCAACTACAATTCCTATTGCTATAAACATTAATATATCTTTTGTATGATTTATGTTAGAAGGTGCTGTTGCTACTTCTGCTTCATCTACTACATGTACATTATTAATATTATAAATTTCTGCAACTTGCTTTTCAAAAACCTTTGCTATTTCGTTTGCTACTTTGGCTGAAACTTCTGCATTATCGTTTGTTATAGTTATTTTAATAAGTTCGGTATCTTTCACTGCGTTTACTGTTATACCGTTTCTTAGTGTTTCTTCTTTAACATTTATACCTAAATTAGATATAACTTCTCTTAATACTTTTTTACTTTTTATAAGCTCACTATATGTTGATACCAATTTTGAATTTAAAGTAATATCTGATGCTGTTATTGCATCTGTTGTTGCTTTTTCAGCATTTATTTGAGCTAATACAAGTGTTGTTGATGATGTATATTCTGGTGTAACAAATCCCATTGTATATACAAAACCTATAATAAAGAATGCTGCAACTATTAATAATAATTGTACTCTTCTATTCCAAAACATGATAAAAATTTCTTTTAAATCTATTTCTTCCATATTTCCCCCTAATCTAATATTATAATAAAATAAACATAATAATATTGTAACACATTTATGTTAATCTTTCAATAGTTAAAATATAAGTTTTACAAAATAATTAATATTATAAAACTTATATTTTTATTTATTCAACATCCTTTAATTCTTTACCTTTTCTATAACCTAACTTATATGTTATGTGATATGTACTATAAAATAAAAGTCCTGCTATTGCTCCTGCAGAGTCTATTACTACATCTAATGGTTGTCCAGTTCTCCCTGCCACAAATGTTTGATGGTATTCATCACTTATTGCAAAAACAACACATATTAAAAATGCTAATATTAAAGAAATAATATAATATTTATGATTGAATATTATATTCCACAATGTTGCTATAAAAAATGCTAAAACAAAATATACTGAAGCATGCATTACTTTCCTTAATGGTGCATTTATTAATTGAGAAGCTTTTACTAATTTTTGCTCATTTGGATGTGAATTTGTTATTCCATAATCATTTGTTACTTCTAGGGTATCTTCTATAAATAAACTTATTATATCTGTACTTTTTCCATTTGAATTTTTGGAGTTCATTCCAGATAGTTGATATATTAAATACATCCATCCTCCTGCTAATGCTAGCAGCGCAATTATTAATAGAATTTTCTTCATTTGTGTTTATATTGCTCCTTCTTTTCCAAATACTTTTTTAAATGTTTTTAAAATTATTTTTATATCTCTTTTATTTCCACATCTACTTGCATACTCTTCATCTAATTTTAGTCTGTCTTCAAAACATAAATTAGATCTACCAGCAACTTGCCATGGTCCAGTAAGACCTGGTTTTACTTTAATTATGTACTCATAATATTCGCCCATATCTTCTTTTTCTCTTGGTAAGTATGGTCGTGGACCAACCAAGCTCATTTTACCAGATAGAATAGATAAAAACTGAGGCCATTCATCTAAAGATGTTTTTCTTAGAAATGCTCCTGTTTTTGTTATTCTTGGATCATTTTTTAATTTTTTGTTTATTGCATATTCTCTTGCTTCTTTAGGATTTTCTTTTAAATATTCATATAATATTTGGTCTGCTCCTATAACCATTGTTCTAAATTTAGCTATTCTAAACGTTTTTCCATCTTTTCCTATCCTTAATTGTTCATAAAATAATGGTCCATTTTCTTTATTTATTTTGTTCATTATCCATACTACAATTGTTATTGGTATTAATAGTATAGTTCCTATTAGTCCAACACATATGTCTATTCCTCTTTTTATTGCTGTACTAATATAATTTCTAATTGATCGCTTTTGTATTTTTTCGTTGTGTTCTTTATTTTTGTTTCTATATTCATTTATTTCAATATCATTCATTTTATTTATTTTTTGTAAGACTTCTATTTCACTAATCTTCTGTCTTTCTTCTAAATCTAACATATTATCCCCCAAAAATAATATATAATAAAATTTTTTTGTATTTTCTACATTATATAACTTTAACATCATAATATCATATATATATTTTTTATGCAAGTATATTTTTCGAATTTTAAAAACTTCCTTTTTATACAAAAAGTTCTAATAATTCTCCATTACTAGTACTTTCAATTAATATTATATGTATTTTATTATTTTCCGCCTTACTAACATAAATGTATTAACACAATTCACAAAAAATACAAACGCATATATTGTTGCTAAAAACAATATAATATACATTCCAATAATTCCTACTGTTATTGAAGTCCCCGTGATGTAGCAAAACCATTTTATTGCCATTACATGTATAGAGTCCATTCCTTTTTTATAGCTGTTAGTTTTGGCCATTATCATATTTACTGCTGGAAACATAAATATTTCTGAAAGTTTGTAGATTTCGTCTGTTGAAGGATATATAAGGCCAATTTCCCACTTTTTTATGGTTTTTTCGTTTACATTAATTCCTAATTCGTTTAACTTTTCCATTATATCTATATATGTAAAATTACTTTTCTTTCTAAGTTCTACAAATAACTCTTCTATTGTTCTTGTTTCTGTTATTATTTTATTCTCTTCGTTTTTCATATGTTTATTTTCCTTATATTAAATATTTTTTTAAAAATTCTCCTGTATGACTTCTTTCATTTTTGCAAATTTGTTCTGGAGTTCCAACTGCAACTACTTCCCCTCCATTGTCTCCGCCTTCTGGTCCTAAGTCTATGATATAGTCCGCAGTTTTTATTAAATCTAAGTTGTGTTCTATTACAATTATTGTGTTTCCTGTATCTACTAATCTTTGAAGTATATCCACTAATTTATGTACATCTGCAATATGTAAACCAGTTGTTGGTTCATCTAAAATGTATAATGTTTTTCCAGTTGCTTTTTTAGAAAGTTCTGTTGCAAGTTTAACACGTTGTGCTTCTCCTCCTGATAATGTTGTAGATGGTTGTCCAAGTTTTATATAGCCTAGTCCAACATCTAATAATGTTTGTATCTTGTTTTTTATTTTAGGTATTTTATCAAAGAATTCTAATGCTTCTTCCACTGTCATATCTAATACGTCTGCAATGGTTTTTCCTTTGTATTTTACTTCCAATGTTTCTCTGTTATATCTTTTACCTTTGCATACTTCACATGGTACATAAATGTCTGGCAAAAAGTGCATTTCTATTTTGTGTACTCCATCTCCATTACAACTTTCGCATCTTCCACCAGCTACATTAAAGCTAAATCTCCCTTTTTGGTAACCTCTAAGTTTTGCTTCTTCTGTTGCCGCAAATATGTCTCTTATTAAATCAAATACTCCTGTATATGTTGCCGGATTAGAACGTGGTGTTCTTCCTATTGGTGATTGGTCTATATTTATAATTTTATCTATATTTTTTAGTCCTTTTACACCTTTGCATTTTCCTGGTTTTTCATTTGAGCCGTTTAATTCTTTTGCTATTGTTTTATATAATACTTCGTTAACTAATGTTGATTTTCCTGAGCCAGATACTCCTGTTACACAGTTAAATACTCCAAGTGGAAATGAAACTGTTACATTTTTTAAGTTGTTTTCTGTGGCACCTTGTACCTCTATGCATTTGGATTTTGTATGCTTTCTTCTTGTTTTTGGCACTGGTATTTTCTTTCTTCCGCTTAAATATTGTCCTGTTATTGAATTTTCTACCATTTTTACTTCTTCTGCAGTTCCTTGTGCCATAACATTTCCTCCGTGTGTTCCTGCTCCTGGTCCTATATCTATTATTTGGTCTGCTGCATACATTGTATCTTCATCATGTTCAACAACTAGTAATGTATTTCCTAAGTCTCTCAATTTTTTTAGCGTTGCTAATAGTTTGTCATTATCTCTTTGATGCAAACCTATACTTGGTTCATCTAATATATATAA
>CAKPKZ010000034.1 GCA_934167435.1 uncultured Clostridia bacterium
GTACTCCATCTTATATTGAGAGTATATATATAGAAAAAATTATTAATAAATTAAAAGAAAAACTTATTAATAATAAAACTGAATTTGAAAATATTGAAATTACAATAGAAATAAATCCAGGAACAGTAAATAAAGAAAAAATAAATTCATATAAAAAGGTTGGTATAAATAGAGTAAGCTTAGGACTTCAAAGTACTAATAATTCAATTTTAAAACAATTAGGTAGAATTCATACATATGAAGAATTTTTAGATGCTTATAATATTGTAAAAAAAGCTGGATATAATAATATTAATGTAGATTTAATGATAGGAATACCAAATCAAACAATTACTGAAATAAAAGAAAGTTTAGAAAAAATAATAAAATTAAATCCAACGCATATTTCGGTATATTCACTAATAGTAGAAGACGGGACATGCATGAGTGAATATATAAAAAATAAAATTCTAAAATTACCAGACGAAGAGTTAGAAAGACAAATGTATTGGTATGTGAAAAATACTTTAGAGTTAAATGGCTATACACACTATGAGATTTCTAATTTTGCAAGAAGTGGTTTTGAGTCAAAACATAATTTAAATTGTTGGGAACAAAAAGAATATATAGGACTAGGTGCAGCAGCCCATTCTTATTTAAACAATAAAAGATATTCCAATTTAGAAAATTTAGAGGAATATATAATAGATTTTAATAAAAAACAGATACAAGAAACTCAAGATATAGAAGCAAAGAAAAAAGAGTACATGTTATTAGGATTAAGAAAAATACAAGGAGTATCAATTCAAAAATTTAAAGAAAAATTTATTCAAAATCCATTATATATTTATAGAAATGAGCTTGAAAAACTAGCTAGCCAAAAACTAATTGTAGTTGATGGAAATTATATAAAACTTACTAATAAGGGATTAGATTTTGCAAATTTGGTATGGGAAGAATTTGTATAAAAATATATAAAAAAACAAATAATAATACAAAAATGTTACTAAAATATTACAATTTTGTAACATATATTGTATTAATTTAAATATTGTGATAATTTTATATATGAAAAAATTATAAGGAGGAAAAAAATGAAAAGTTTAAAAACAATACTTACAATAATTGTTAGTATAAGCATGTTATTTTGTGTTTGTCCTATTGCAAATGCAGATAATTCAAGTAAAATAACAATTTCGGAAGGAACAAAAAATGGAAATGTTGTTACATTTACAATAACAGTGCCAAGTGGAGCTGGACTTAGAGGAGATGCAACTGATGATGGTGTAGTTAATGCAACTGATAGTGCCCTTATATTAAATTACACTTCAAATATAATACAATCAACTGAATTAAATCTTTTAAATTCTGATTTTAATAAAGATGGAGTTGTAGATTCTACAGATACTAAAGATTTAAATCTTGAATTATTAAAAAGCTATAGACCAATTACTTTAACTGGAACATTAGCAGATGCTTCAATAAATTCACTAAAAACAAGTAAAAATTCAAATGGTACTTATAAAGTTGAAGTAACATTGCCAGAAGGCAAAGAAGGAACAATAGGTATAAAAGTAAATGTAGATGCATTTGTATTTAGTCAAGGTGTTTATAACGAAAGTGAGGTAGACAGTAAATTAATTACTGTTTCTCAAAGTAACCAAGGTAACCAAGGTAACCAAGGTGAACAAGGTAATCAAGGAAACCAAGAAAATCAAGGTGGCGAAACAGTTGATAAAAAAGTCACAATTTCAAATGGGGTAAAAAAAGAAAATTCTGTTACATTTACAATTACATTGCCAGATGAATCTGGTTTTAGGGGAGATGTAACAGATGATGGAAAAATTAATGAACAAGATGTTGATAAACTTACTAAATATAATTTGGGAACTATAAAAGAAATTAACACAATTACTGGAGATTGGGATATGGATGGAGCTATAACTGCATCAGATACAACAATGTTAAGTAAAGCGTTAACAACAAAGTATGTACCAATAAAATTAGAAGGAACATTAGCTAATAATTCAAAATTAGATATATCAAAAATTGCAGATGGAAAATATAGTGTAGTAGTAACTATACCTGCTGATACAAAAGAAGGAACAATAGGAGTAACATTAAAAAAGGGTGCAGTTATATTTAAAGATCATACAACAAACGAAGCTATAAGTAGTAAATTATTTGATATTGCAACTAATAAAGATACAAACGATACAAAAGATCAAAACAATAATAACGTTAAAGCAACAGACAATACACAAGCTCAAACAGTTCTTCCAAAGGCTGGATATAAGGCAACTATTTTAGCAGTAATTGCTATTGTTGCATTATTTGCAGTAGTAGGATACAGAAAATATAAAAATATAGATAAATAAAAAATATATAAGAGTTGAAGCAGAAAGCTTACAAGGTTTTCTACTTCAATTTTTTTTTATTTAACAAAAAAATTTAAAAATGCCATCACCAAATTTTATATCTTACATATTATATAACATACAAAGGAAAAACAAGAGAGAAACAAAAGAGATTATAAATCTTTTTTTGAACATAGAAGAAAGGGGGGGAATGTTATGCCAGAAAATAGAGGATGCGGATGTTTCGGATTTGGTGATGATTGCTGTTGGATAATTATCCTTATATTATTAATATGCTGCTGCTGCGGTGGTGGTAGAGGAGGATGTTGCTAATTTTAAATTAGTTAATCCTAAATAGCAAAAATAGGTTACATAAGTAACCTATTTTTTTGTGTTCATATTCAAATTATCACCATAACGTTTTATCTTTTTTGTAGTAGTTTTTTCAAATTCCTTATCTCTAATAACGAAATCTTTAATATGTTTATAATTTGGAAGTTTTTTATTTACAGATGAAATAACGTCAGAAATTATTTTTTTAATTTCATCTTTTGTCGGAATAGAACCTTTAAAGTTTTCTTTTATTGCTTCCATATTTGGAAATATTTGTGCATTTATGTATGTTTCGTCATCGTTGTCTTTATGAATACCTAAAACTAAAGCTTCAGAAATTAAAGGGCTATCGTTTAAATAATATTCTAATTCTTCTGGATAAATATTTTTTCCATTTTTTGTAACAATAACACTTTTACATCTTCCTGTAATATATAAATATCCATTTTCATCTATTTTACCTAAATCGCCAGTATGGAACCATCCGTCTATAATGGTTTTATTAGTTTCTGCCTCATCATTATAATAACCAAGCATAACATTAGGTCCTTTTACAACTATTTCACCAACACCTTCTGAATTTGGATTATTTATTTTATATGTAACATTTGGAATTGGTAATCCGGCAGAATCATTTCTTTTATAAAAATCTGTATTTCCAGCTACAAGAGGAGAACATTCTGTTAATCCATAACCTTGCAAAGAATTTAAACCTAATAAGTCAAAATCATCTGCTATAATTGGGTTTACTGGTGCTGCTCCAACTATAAATACTCTTAAACGACCACCTAAAGAATTTTTTATTTTAGATTTTATAAAAGGTTTAAAATAAAATGGTAATGAATTATATGGATTTGAAGTTTTATCTTTACTTTTGTATTTGTCAGGTAATGATTTATTTAGATTTTTAATAATGTTTTTATGCATATTTTCTAGTAATAAAGGAACACATAAAATAACAGATGGATGATATTCATTCATGTTTTTTAAAATGTATTTTAAACCTTCACAATAGGCAATACTTGCACCACTATATATTGGCAATAAAAAACCAATTGTACATTCATATGTATGGTGAAGAGGAAGAACAGAAAAAAATAAATCATTTCTACGTACTTTAACAATACCATATATAGAAAGAATATTTGAACATATATTTCTGTGAGAAAGGCATACACCTTTAGCCTTGCCAGTAGTTCCAGAAGTAAATAACAAAATTTTCATTTCATCAGGATTTATTTTAATTTCGTCAAATCTTGTGTCTCCACTATTTATTAAATTTTGACCAATATCTTTAAAGTTATAAAAATATGTTAATTCATTATTATTGTTTTCTTGAAATGATATAAAAGCAATATTTTTGTTGTTTAGCTTTTCATAATTTTCAATAATTAAATTTAGATTTTTTTCATCACCTAAAATTGCCTCTGCCTCAGAAATATTCATAAAATTAATGACGTCATCTGTATGAAGTTCTTTGTCTATAGGAACAACTACACCTACTATGCTTGCTGCTAAATAAGAAACTGCCCATTCATAACTGTTTTTTCCTATTATACAAATTTTTTTATTTAAAAAACCTTTATTTATTAAAGCTGTTCCTAAAGCCATTATATCTTTTTTGAATTCTGAATAAGTAACAGTATAAATGTGCTTATTTTTATCTTTTAATTTAAAAGCTGTTCTTGAAGAAAATACTTTGGCAGAGCGATAAATCATATCTTTAAAGTTTGTAATTTCTTCTGTTTTGTGATACTTTTTTGCTAAATTTTCTGCTATATTCATGCTATAAAACCTCCTATTTATATCTATAAAATTTATAATTCGTATCTTGCCTTGATGTAATTGAACCATTATAAATTGAACTATTAGCATCTTCTAATGGGATATCTATGTAAACTGTGCACTTAAATTCCTGATCCAAATTGTTTGTTATATAAATATCAAAAGAAAAGTTGGATTTTATTGAATTTAAAATTATACCACATTTTTTTAGTAAAGATCCATCATAAGTTATTGGGTTTGATGTATCTGTAATTGTGTAATCATTTTTTATATTTTGATTTATATAACTTAGTACAATTGGATTTGCACAATTATTATATAATGTTGGTGTATCTAAAGAAACATTATCTTCAGAAGATATATTAAATGTTAATTCATTAGATAGCATGTTTTCATCAATAATTTGACTTGAGGCAAAATTATTAATGTTTTTATAATATAAATTTGCATTACCGTATGAAGGTGGTGTGGTAAAATGTATGTTATTTATTTTAACATTTTTTAATGTATTTTCCATTGTAAAATCACTAGAGTTATTGTTTATAAATAGTGCAATATCTGTGTATTGGTACAAATTTTCTATAGTAAAATTTGTATTAGAGTTTGTCCTATTTTTTACATTACAACTACTAAAAAATATACATTTATTAATAGAAAAAATTGTTTTTTCATTTTTTTTAGAAATTGGTAATATAGTTTTTTCAAAACTGTTTTTATTAATAAACTTACCACTAATAGTTATGCATAAGAAAATTAATAAAACAATTGCAACAAACAAAAAAATAATTCTAAAAAGTTTTTTCTTAAACATAAAACCTCCTTAGCTATTTTATATAATATATTACAAATATGCAATAAAATCAAGTATAGTTTCCATATTTTTAAATTGACAAAAAACGACTAAAAGTTTAAAATTAAATTAGGTGATAAATGTGAAATCAAAAGATAAACCAAAAAAGTATAAAGTACTTTTTTCAATTATTATATTAATAATAATATTTGTTTATGCAATTTTATCTGTTAAAAATAATAAATATGTGGAAGCTGCATCACTAGAAGAGGTAAAAATAAGTAATGCAAGCCAAATAAATTTAGAAGAAATTATAAATAAAAATACTAGTGATTGTGAAAGAGAAGAAATTATACAAGAAGAAATAGATTTGGAATATATAACTACATATAATGTAAATAAACAGTTACCAAAAGGAGAAATTAAAGTTATTCAAGAAGGCAGAAATGGTAAGCAAACTATAACTACAAAAGTAATTTATAAAAATGGTGAAGAAACTTCTAGAACACAAATCGAAGACAAAATTACCAAGGCATCTGTAAATAAAATTGTAGAAGTCGGAGGAGCAAATTATACAAATAATTACAAGATAAAAATTGGCGATTTATTATATGTTACATCAGACAGACTATCGGTAATGTTAGATGCTAATGAAGAAAGTGTAAAAGTTACAACTTTAGCAAGAAACGATGAAATGAAACTATTAGAAATACATGATAATTGGTATAGAATTTCAAGTAAAGGAATAACTGGCTGGGTAAAAAAAGAAAATACTACCTGTAAAAATTCTAATGTAGAAGAAAACCAAAGTAGTGCTAATGGATTAAACAAGCAGCAATTAGTTGCAAAATTAAATTTTGACATGGCATTAAATAAACCAAGTGGCTTAACATTGGAACAGTTTAAAAAGATATTAAATGATGATAAAGATAAAAATAAAATTTTTAGTAATAATGCACAATATTTTTATTATATTGAAAAACAATATAATATTAATGGGGTATTTGTGGCAGCTGTAGGAATACATGAAAGCGCATGGGGAACTTCTAAAATTGCACTTAATAAAAATAATTTATTTGGATATGGGGCATATGATTCAAATCCATATAACAGTGCATATAGTTTTTCTAATTATTCAGAGAGTATAGATTTAATATCTAGAGTTTTTGTTAAATATTATATAAATCCAAAAGGAACAAAAATATATGAAAGTGAAGTAGCCTTAGGTACATATTACAGTGGAAATAATTTAACATCAATAAATAAAAAATATGCATCTGATAAAAATTGGGCAAATGGTGTATATAAACATATGCAATACTTATACAACAAATTATAATTATGTGTTATACTATAAATATATTAATAAATTTTATGGAAAATTCTTGCTATTTTTTTAATAATATTGTATTATATATAAGTATAAAACATAATGAGATTTATAAAAATAAACAACAAAGAAAGGGGCTTTATTAATGAAAAAAACAATCATAATAGTATCTATATTAATGTTTATGTTTTCAATCTTTGGGTTTACAAGTAAAGTGTGTGCAGCAGAACAAGTTTTAGACAATAGAACCGAGAGCAAAATAATACAAATGAAGGAAAAATCATTAAATTCATTAGAAGATTATAAACAAAAATATGGTTCAGAAGCATATGGAGTTACAGCATACGTTTTAAGTCTAGTAAGAATTTATAGTATACCATTATGCTTTTTAGGAATTGCAATAGGAGTTATAAAACGCTATATTGTTGGTATACGAAAGTTAGACACATTAGAAAAAGGTATGGGACTTATTGTGACTTTTGTAACATTATTAATTATATGCCAAATATTACCACTTGCGTTTGCAGTGTTTGTAAAATTTGGAAGGGGGTAACAAATGAAAGTTTTATTTGCTGTAAGTAATGAAGAGATATCAGAATCAATAGTAAAAAAATATCAAAAAGTTTATAAAGAGATAATTTCTTATAAAAATGTTTATTACTTTAATGCAATTTTAAAAGAAATACAAAAAGATAAAAGTTATGACAGAATTGTTATAAGTGAAGAATTAGAAGCATTTACACATACTCAATATGAACAAATAGATAAATTTATATTTGATAAATTAGATGACTTAAGTGATGAAGCATCTAATTCAAGAGGGAACGACATTCCAATAATTTTAATATGCTCAGATAGAAGAACAAAATCAGAACAAATGTTAATAAAATTATTTGGAATAGGAATTTACAATGCTATACTTGGAAATGATAGAAGTGTAGACGAAGTATGTAGACTTATAAATAAACCAAGAACAAAAAAAGAAGCAAAAAGTTATTATAAAATAGATGTTGACGATGTAAATTATCAAGCTGAAAACGAAAATGATGTAAGTGAAGTAGAATTACAAAATATTATTGCACACTATAAAAAATTAGGAAAAAACGAAGAACAATATGTAAAAAGTTTTAATAATATTTCATCACAATATAATGATATACAATTAAAAATAATATGTAAATTTTTACCACTAAATGTTAGAGCAGTACTAGAAGAAAAATCACCTAAATATCAACAGGTAATGGCATTTAGCCAATCTGTATCAAATGAAATAAGACAAAAAAAGCAAGTTAGTGGACCAAGTGAAAAATTATTAAAAACTAAAGACAGTGCAAATATATTTTCGAAAACAGTAGTTATTCCGTCTGCTGTTAATACTGGAAATGTAAAAAGATTAACAAGAACAAAAACAGAAGAAGTTCAACCTGAGGTAACGCAAGAGTTAGAAAACAACAATAAAGTAGCAGAGGAAGTTGTTGAAAAACCAAAAAGAGGAAGAGGAAGACCAAGAAAAACTCCAGTAGAAGTTCCAGTAGAAACTGTTGAACCAGTAGCACCAAAAAGAAGAGGAAGACCAAGAAAAAATGTAGTACAACAAGAAGAACAAGAGGATAATATATTACCAGGTTTTGAATCAAATTATGAAACACCAGAAACAGAACCAAAAAATGATTATGAAGAAGAAACAGTTTTACCAGGATTTGATTATGAAGAACCAGAAAATACTTCAGTATCAACACAGCAAAACACATTAGAAGATACTACAATACTACCAGGATTTGATGATAATACATTTGATAACAATACACAAAAGCAAAATAATTTTGTAGAAACAAATTCCGAATATACAACAAATCAAGTTTATAATAATGTAGATATATCAAGTTTATTAATTCCAGGTAAAAAGGTAGTAAGCTTTGTTGGAACAAGTAAAAATGGAACATCATTTATTGTTAACAACTTAGCTGAATATATGTCTTCAATTGGAGTAAAAACAGCAATATTAGACACAACACAAAATAGAAATTCATATTATATATATACCAAAAATGAAGAAGAATTAAGAAAAACAGCTGTAAATAGTATAAGTGGTTTAATACAAGGACAAGCAAATGGAATAAATGTTAATCAAAATCTTACTGTGTATACAGCTTTACCAACAGAGAATCAAGAAATAAATAACTCTGGCTCTATATTAGAAACATTAGTAAAAAATTATTCACTAATATTAATAGACTGTGATTTTGATACACCATTAGATTATTTTAAACAATCACAAGAAATATATGTAGTACAATCATTAGATATATTAACAATTCAACCATTAACAGCTTTTTTAAGAAAACTAAAAGCAAAAGATATATTAGAACAAGATAAGATTCGAATTATATTAAATAAATATATAAAAGTTAGAGGAATATCAGAAAAAACAATAATTGGAGGAATGGCATTTTATAATGATCCAGCAATGTCATTTATGACAGAATTATTCGATAGAAATCTAGTTAGATATATGAAAATTCCATTTGAAGAAGATATATATATTAGATATTTAGAAGGAATTATAAATTGCAATATAACAATAAAGGGATACTCAAAAACTTTTATGCAAGTATTAAAAGAATTACAAAATATGGTTTATCCACTTCAAACATCAAAGCCAACATATAAACCACCAACAGCAAAATATAATAGTGGTTTTTCGCCAAGTATGAATAATACATTAAATCAAATGAAACAAAATTATTAGACAAGGAGGAGAAAAGGTAGTGACAATAGCAATCGTAGTATTATTAGCAGTTATTGTAGTAGCATTAGTATTGTATAATATAAGTATACAAAAGAAAATACAAAAATTTAAGAATATTAACCAAAGAATCAACAACTTGTCTATTGTACAAGATTTTATGAATACAATAGGAGAAGATTCTTCAGTAGATGCAAAAATACAAAAAATAAATGATATATTAATAGAAAAATATGAAATAAAATATTCGACAATAGTTGTTTTTAATGGAGCCGAATACACAATAAAAGCGTCAAATGTAGATAAAAAACATTGGGATTCACTAAAGTCACTACAAGATGTTGATATGTTTAAAGACAGCATATCAACATCAAATCCTAAATATGTTACAGTTAATAGGGAAAGTGAAAAATTACCATATCAGCAAATGGAATTTGGAAGAGCTAAATCAGCTATATTTTTCCCACTATATATAGACAATGTATATATAGGATACTGGATTATAGAAAGTGGTACACCACATGATTTTGACAATGTAGATATATCTATTTTAGAAGTAATAAAAGATAATATAGTATCTGTATTAAAAACAGTAAAGCACCAAAAAACAATAGAATCTATAGTTAGAACTGACGAATTTTCTGGACTAAAAAACGAAGAGTATCTATATGGAGATGGAAAAAAGATAATAGATCAATATACAATATCTACAATATGTATGTTTAAAATAACAAACTTACCACAAATAAATGAGAAATTTTCTAGGCAATTAGGAAATAAAGTTATAACAGAAATAAGCCAATATATTAAAGAAAATATAGCACAAGAGTATATTTTTGTTAGATATATGGGACCTAAATTTGTAATTGCATTTTCTGGAGTAGAAATAAGTGGAGTTGCAGAATTCTTAAATGACAGAAAAGAAGTAATTGAAAAAATGAATATAACATTAGAAGAGGAAGATAAAAAAGAAGGGGCACACCCAAAATTAAATTTTGTAATCTCATCATATTACAAAGGAACAGGACTAGAAGAAGTGTTAAAAAAATTAGAAGTCTATTTAGATAATGCAAACCCAGAAGAAAGTGAAATTAATAATATATAAAGGAGGCATATTTATGGAATTTGATAAAACTATGAATTTTAAAGTGGAAAGAGACGAAAATATTAAGGCAAAAGATATTTTAAAAGATGTTTACCAAGCACTACAAGAAAAAGGATATAATCCAATAAATCAAATTGTTGGTTATATATTGTCAGGTGATCCAACATATATTACAAGCCATAATGACGCAAGAAACAAAATAAGAGCAATTGAAAGAGACGAATTACTAGAAAAATTAGTAAAAAATTATATCGGGATAGATGAAAACTAAATGAGAATTCTAGGAATAGATTATGGAGAAGCAAGAGTTGGAACAGCTATTACAGATGCTCTTAATATTACTGCTCAAGGGTTAGAAACAATAGAAAGAAAAAATTCAGATAAAATAGTTTTAAAAAGACTAGATGAAATAATGGAAAAATATGAAATAGATACAATAGTTGTAGGTATGCCATTAAATATGAATGGAACAAAATCAGAAAGGGCAAAAATAACAGAAGAATTTATACATAAATTAAAATGTAAATATAATAAAATAAAAATAGATACAATAGACGAAAGACTTACAACAGTTGCAGCACATAAAACAATGAATTTTTTAGATATTAATAAGAATAAAAAAAGAAATATAGTAGATACTATATCTGCAGTATATATTTTAGAAACATATTTAAATAAAATAAAAAATCTATTGTGATTTTTGTAAAAATATTATATTATAGTTATGTTAAAAATAAAATATAAATATGAGAGGAGAAATTTATGGAAGAAAATGAAGAATTAGATAACATTGTTATACTAAATGATGAAGATGGAAATGAGGTTAAATTTGAATTTTTAGATTTAGTCGAATTAGACAATGAAGAATATGTAGTGTTATTACCAATGACAGAAGAAGGAGAAGAGGATGAAGGAGAAGTAGTAATACTAAAAGTTGAAGACACAGACGATGAATCAGAAGAAGAATCATACGTTAGCATTGATGATGAAGAAATATTAAACAAAGTATTTGAAATATTTAAAGAAAAATTCAAAGATGACTTTGATTTTGTTGATGAAGATTAAAAAATAAGTTAAGTGAGAAGTGATGGAGAAATACATTTAACTTCTCACATTTTTATTATAGGAGGAAAACAAATGAAAAATTTTTCTACATGGTTGTTAGTAATGTTTATGGCAATGTTTTGGGCCTTTAGATTAGTGGTAGCAGTATTGCCAGAGTTTGGTATTGACTTTGGAGGAATTGTTCCGTTAAACAGTTCATTAGAAATTATAATATTATTTGTAGTATTAGTTTGTATGATTTTAATTGTAAAAAGAAAATTAGCAGGAGCATTAATATATCTTTTAGCACATGGAATATACTTTGGGGTAGATTTATATAATAATTTAATGATAATATTTAAAGCAGAACAACAACTATCTGCTTCAGCATATATGAGTACATTAATATCATTTATAGGAATGATATTACCATTAGCAGTATTATTAGATTTATTAGCAGACAAAGGAAGAAAAGCGCATCCTGTAGATAAAAAAACAGACTGGTTTTATAAAAATGAACAATTTGATAGAAAATTAGATGATAGAGCAGATAAAAATAATTATAGAACATTGTAAAAAGTCCAACTTTGGTTGGACTTTTTTTAAAATTTTTTTAGTTAAAAGCAATTTAATTGACAAAATAATTAATGTTATGATAAAATAAAAAAGAATTTAAATTTAGGGGGACAAAAAATGAAAAATAAAAATTTAATTATAGGAATAATTGCAGTCGTTGTTGTAGTTATAATAGCAGTGGTAGGAATAGTGTTTACAAAAAATAAACAAACACCTATTACAAATGAAGGAAAACAAACAAGTGAAGAAAAAGCAGAGCAAGGAAAAGCGGTAGACAATAATGAAAATTATTTTGTAATTATTAATGGGGAAAAATTTAAAGCAGGAGACAAATTTACTAAATTATCAAAAATTAATTTAAAGCAAGATTCAAGAGTAACAAGCAAAGAAGTTGGAAAAAATACATATATGATAGGAGGAGGTTCTATATACAACTCTGATAATAAGATTGTATGCAATATGGTACCTTACAATTCAACAGATTCCAAAGTAACTGTTGCCGATTCAGAAATTGGTGGAGTAAAAATAGGAGAATATGAATATAGTAAAATACCAGAATACGTATTATCTTTAAATGTTGAATTCTGTGGAGGATTAAAGTTAGGTTCATCGTTTGAAGATGTTAAAAAAATATTTGGAGAACCAGATAGTGAGTATAAAGCAGAAAAATTAGGTTATACAAGATATACTTATAAATCTGAAGAAATATATAGAAAATATGAAGTTACAATAGATAAAGACGGAAAATTAGCACAAGTAGATTGGCAAAATTTAGTAAGTAATAAATAATAAAAAAAGAAAACACTTAAATATAGGTGTTTTCTTTGCTTTTGTGTAATTACTATACCACAAAATATAAAAAAATTCAAGACTGTTATTTTATATGTATGAGTTTTTTTAACTGGGGATTTCCTTAGATTTCAATATTTTTAAACACTTAATATAATTTAATTAGATTT
>CAKPKZ010000035.1 GCA_934167435.1 uncultured Clostridia bacterium
GTGTTACGAGCAAATCTGGATACTTCTTTTGTTAAAATAATATCAATCTTACCAAGTCTAGCATCTTCAATCATTTTTAAAAACTGTTCTCTTTTATAAACTTGTGTTCCACTTATTCCTTCATCACTATAACTTGCTACATGATTCCAGTTACTGACATTAGAAATCATATCATTAAAATAATTTACTTGATTTTCTAATGAATTTAATTGATCTTCTTTATCTGTTGATACTCGACCATAATCAGCCGCTCTTAATTTCATATCATATATTGTTTTACCAAGTGCTATATTTTGTCTCGCTTTTAAAATATCCATATTTACTTCCTCCTAGATCTTATGTTTTAAATTCTAAAATTACTTTATTCATTTTTGTTATTAACATTCTCTGCATTTTGTTATATATATCGAAAGATATTATTTTTTGTTCAAGTAATTCTTTATTAAATATCATTCTTAGTTTTAAAATGAGGTACTCTTTTGGTAATTCTTTGCTATCCGTATATATTTCATCTTCATTTATTTGTTCCAAAAAACATCCCTCCTCTCATTAAGACTATTAACATGTTCTAAAAAAAAGAACTTGAATACTCAAGTTCCACATAATTCGACTATTTGAAACTTGCGTATTTTCTTAATGAGATAGAGTACCTGTTAAATCATTATTTAAAAATATCAAGTTTTTAAATAACAATTTTTTAGTATTAAAAAAATACTATCATTTATTTTCTTGTATTAAATTTGCTAAGTCATATCCACTTAAATTTGAATTAAGGCTAGTCCTCATCATACTTTTTTTAAAGTATGTTTCATTATCATATCTAATAATAATTTCACTGAAAAAAATCTAACTTTTCATTAAATTTTAACTTTTCAAATTGAGAAATTAATTTATTTTATTAGAAGTTTTTATCTACGTATAATAGAAAATTATTGCTAATTCAGCTAGAAGATATTTGCTAAATATATTTTTCTTATACTTGGTTCGTTTACAACTTTAATATAATTTTTTTGCCTTAGTGAAGTTATACCAGCAGTAACAGTTCTCTTTGAAACTTTCATTAAAATACTTAAATATTTATTACTAGCATAGCAATAACCTTCTTGCATAGATAAAGTAAAAATTAATCCCATTAACAACTTAGCAGTAGAAGATACTTCTTTATCTTTTAAAACAATCATAGGTACTTCTATATACTTTAGTTTAATATCACTATCCTTCAAAACATTGACCTCTTTTCTTAAATTTTTTTATCTAGTGTTTTAAATAAAATCACTCCTTTCTCATAAAAAAAGAACAATGCTAAATTGTCCTTTTGGCAAAAATGGAATAAGTATTTATATTTATCCCATTTTACTATATTTTATCACTTGACAGATCCGCTGTCAGTAGTGACTTCAGTTGTAATTTTAGTGGTATTTTTAGTGGTACTTATTTGGGAAAATTCTTTACTTATATTCCCTTTTTCAAGAAAATGAAGTGATGTACTTTTTCTTATTTTTTTGTAAAAATAACAAATTATTTTTAGAACGACACCACAAATGCTAAATATTCTTATATAATAAGTATTTATTAGTGGTGTCTAACTATTTTTGCACTTGCAAAAATGATGCATATTCACAAAAAAAGTGTATCACTATGCTGAGTAATCTCTTTATTTTTTAATAAAATTTAGACATCATATTGTGCATCACTTTTGATAAATTTATTTTTCGAGTGCATCACAATTATATTCAATGCTAAAAAACAAAAATTTTTTTATTATCATTTTTAATCATTATTTTATTAAATATATTTCGTTTTATATCTAATTCTTTTTGATTAACCAATTAGCGATATCAACGATTTGAACACCTTCGTATTGATGATCATCGTGTCCTGTTCTAGTGATTATCATTTTAGAATAGACATCTTTAATTAATTCTTTGTATTATTTTAATTTATCAAATAAAATGTACACTTTCATTTCGCAAAAAGTAATTTTTTTTGAATTTGCGAAATGAAAATATGCTTGTGTTTTTTTGACTGATTACTAAAAAAATGACTCAAGGCTTCTAAAGTTTCTTGAGTACCACTCAGTGCAAACTATATCATTATTGTTGATGCTTGTCAATATAACTTTTTAAAATGTTAAAATTCATTGGGAAATGGTGATAAATTTTCAATGATAAGATATATTAATGTTCCTTTTTTAGTATTTATTAAGTTTTTTTTAATATAATGATATAATTATATTATGCAAGGATTGGAGGAGATAATTTGATAAACAAAAACGAACAAATATATAATAAAAAAAAGTTTAAACCATCTCCTTTAATTTCGCCAGTTTTTGGCATCATTGGAGAAAAAAAACATTATACTCAAAAAAATGAAAATATAAGTATATATAATAAAGTACAAGAAACCAATAAAAATACTGAAAATGATGTTACTGCAATTGTAAAAAATAAAACATTAAAAAAAGAAGAAATTATTAATAATTTGAAAAAACAAACAAAACAAGATAAAAAAATAAGTAATAATAAAACAGCTATTTCCGAGAGAACATTAATAATAACAAAGAAAAAAATCATTCTTCCATTTACAGTTAAGCAAATTGAAAATATTTTCAAATTACATCCAGATAAATATGCCGATCTACAACAAATTGTAGATATAAAATTTACTTTATCTACAGCATTATATAAAAATGTTACTCTTTCTAAAATAAAAGAAGTTTATAAATTAATGAGAGTAAGGAACAAATATTCATTACATAAAACCCTTTCAATCTGTATTGAAGTAATTTTTAATATATATATTTTTCCCGCTATTATAACTGCTTGCAAAAATTTTGATGAATTAGAAATATATTTAGACTGCTTAGAAAAAGATGAATTAAATCAATATCCTTGTTTTAAAATTATATATGATTTATAAAAAGATGAGAGAAATTAACCCTCATCTTTAATCAACAATAAAGTTAACATAATCACTTGTTTTAAAATTACCTGCATCATCATATAGTTCTGCAATGATTCTATAAGTTCCTTTAGATAAATTTTCTTTAAAAGTAATGTCAATATTATTAACCAATTCTTTTTTATTACTTGTAGTGACAGTATCATTATTAATTACTATATTATTACTAGCATTTTTTGTTTCCTCATAAACAAATGAGGAAGTTCTTTCAATTGCTTTTATTTTTATATTCATGTTATTCAAAACACTGTCATTAGAGAAATTAATTTTTATACTTCTGCTTTCTTTAGTACCAAACTTAATTATCTTTAATTTGTCATAGAAATTATCATTAATTACATTTGAAGATAATTTAAGTCCAAAATTCATTTTTATATCAACTAAATTGATATTAACATTAGATAGTTCATGATAATTTTTTCCATACAAATATTCAAAAGTAAGAGTATAGTCACCAGATATTAATTGATCTTGTGGTAAAACATTATTCATATCAAGAATTAAATTTACATCACTATTAATTTCTGAAGTATCAATATTATTTAAAACATCAAATTTTATTATTCCATTCTTAACAAGATATTTTTTATCATCAATTGTTAAAATTGTCCCTTCTGGTATATCAACATAATTATTTTCCGAGTTTTTTAATCTTAATCTTAAATTCAAATTCTTAGAATTAATTTTTGTATTAGTATTTAAAGATGAAATATTTAATTTTCCATCTAATTTTATTATCCCGTTTCCTTCATAAGAAGTTTTATCTTTTTTTAAAGATAAATTATATTCTCTTTTTTGTATATTTACTACATTACTAGCAGTATCTTTTTTTACTTTTGAAAATGAATTCTCTCCATAAAAAATTTCTAAACTAGGATAATAACTGTCTTTATTAATTCCAGTAGTATTATTAAAATTAAATATAAATTTATATTTTTCATCTAGTGAATATGAAGTAGTTCCATTTATTTCATTGATAGTTTTAGTTACTGAATCAGAAGTATCAAAATTAGAAACTTCTACATAATTTGCTCCTAATTCATTTTTAAATTCAGTTAAATTAATTTGGGAAACATCGTCTTTATCTACTTGATAAAAATAGTATTTTTCATTTATTTTCATCACTATTTCAGTCCCTTTAGGAATATTAATGGATGAATTACTACTATTAGAAATCAACTCCAATTTTCTATTAATATTCGTATAATCATAAGTATTATAATCATCATTAGTCAAATAATAATCAACATCAACATCTGACGTGAAAATTTCATTATTTAACATATAAATATTTTTATCATTTGAAATACTGTTTATATAATTTCTACCATATTCATTACTGCTAATAATATCAATTGAATTATCAACACTTACGTCACCAGATATATAAAAATAAATATAATTTTCTCCTTTTAAATCATTAACTGTATCTTTATCGGCTTCTCTAATAACATACTTATTTGATTCTCCACTTACTACTGCAATTTCTTCTGGTGAATTTCCTCCTACTTTTAAATAAGGAAAGTCTAAACCACCTTTAATTGTCTTATTTCCATTTTCTAATAACTTAGGATTTAAAATTAATGTTGTTTGCCCAGTGATATTTCCTTGCACAGTTAATGAAACAAGACTATCTAAATATAGTTCTCCACCGCCATTAAAATTACCAGTGATTTCTCCATTTGCAGATATTTTTAGTCCACTTCCTTGAGGAATAATTAAATTTTCAATAGATTTAATTCCTACAAGCTTTCCGTCTGTTCCTTTATTTTCAAGTAATACGTAACTATTATCAAAACTAACAGTTGTCGCTCGATCAATACCATTCATTGTTTTATACTTAGCGGTTGAATTTCCTGACCAATAATTTTTAAAATTAACCTCAACATTCCCTGCTACAGCTCCAAGCTTGGTTGAACCATAATTCTCAACATTAGTATTAATTCCTTGAATTAATACATTAGAACTACCTTTAACTGTTGTAAAATCAGAGGCATCACCATCTCCATCTGCATCATATCCGCGACCACCACCATAAACTAAGCCTGATATCATAACTGTACCTGATGAATCTTCATTTCCAATAGTCACATTTGTATCACCATTAACGTAACTCTGATCTCCTCCACCAAATACGTTTTCTAACTTACCAGAATTTACCTTTATAGTAATATTTCCTGAAACTACACCAGAATACCCACCACCAAAAATGGAAGTTAAGGATGAATTAGAAATATTTATATTAGAATTTCCAAGAATATTACCAGAATTTCCACCACCAAATACATTTTTCTTTATCGAAGAATTATCATCAATAACTAATTTAGTATCTTTAAGAATATCTGCTGAATCTCCTCCAGCATAGACCATTCCATTTACATCAGATGAATATATGTATACTCCAGTATTTCCTTCTACTATACCAGCATTACCACCACCATAAACAGAACCATTTATCAAGCTATTATTACTTATAACAACTGAAGTATCTCCAATTACAGAGCCTAACCCTTTAGTATTTTCTGAATATAATAATTTATTTTCAAAATCTATTCCTTTGGTCTCAGAATTTAACAAAGAAACATCTCCAGACCAATTGAATTTTCCATAAATACTACTATTATAGCTAGGTTTTTGAGAACTAACTTTAACATTAGCCGACAATGAACCATTATTATTAAAAACTGATAAAATTTCATATTTTGACATTTCATATACATCATCATCAATAGGTTTATAAACAGTAACTGGATCAGGTTTTGTTGAACCATCACCACCGCCATATACATTGCCATATATTATAGAATTATTAATAATCTCTATTTCAGTATTCCCCAAAACTTTTGATATTGATCCACCGCCATATACATTTCCAGAAGTCTTATCATTCAACCTATTTGAAGTACCAACAACAGAATTATCAAGTTTAATGTGAACATTTTCAACTGTAGCAAGTGAAAGATATGCCGAAGCTGAAAATACGTTAAAGGTAATATCCCAAGGTTGTAAATTAGTAAAATTAATTTCTTTATATGCTGCTATCAAAATATAACCTGTCTCTGGATCATACTTAGGATATTCTTTATATGAATTTTCCCATCCGGTTGGATATACAGTTCCTTCTCCTACTCCTGTAATCCAATTATTAGCAGGACCATATGAGTTATTAGATAAATAAGAGAAACTAGTAACTTGAGAACTTCCAAAGCCACTTCCATATATATTCCCTTTTACAGTAGAATTTGAGAAATCTAAATTTACATCTCCGCCTTCCTCCTTAACTACAGAAAAATTATTAGAATTTAAATTACTAACATCCTTTTCTACGAATGATAACGTAGAATTAGAGTAAGTATAATCTTTATATTTATCTGGAACTTTCAAAGTATTTCCATTGTAACCTCCACCATATACATTTCCTAATATTGTAGATTTATTAATTTTTAAAGAAACATTACCATATACATTAGAAGTAAAATCTTTACCACCACCATATACATTAGTTATTTTAGTACAGTTTTCAATCACTAAAGAAATATTACCAAATAATCTACTCTGAGAAGAGCCTCCATATACATTAGTAATAACTGGATCATACTGAGAATTCCCTGAATTATCCCCTTTGATTTTTATGTTTCTATTCCCAATATTAATTGTATAAGCTCCTTTATTACCACCTTCTATAGATTTAATTGTACCGCCATATATACTAATATTAATTGTTCCATACGTTTTCCCAACTATATTTGTAGCCGCATTCTGATAACCAGCTGTCAAGTCAGAATCTATCTTTGCGTTATCTGTAACATACCAATTCCTTTCCCAGCCATATTTATCTTCATCGCTCCATCCCAAAGAAAAAGTATTATAAATGCCACCACTTAAAACAACAGTCCTAGTTTGAGAAACTCTAAAAGTATTAATTGTTCCATCAAATCTATTGGTAGTTTCAAAGCAAAAATGATTTTCTTCAGATACCTTTCGAGAAAACAATTGAAATTCAGAACTAACATTTTGAGTCCCAAATAAACCACTCTTCATTAATTTATAATTAATATTATCAAACCGATAAGAGCCATACCAATAATTATAATACCCTTTAGGTTTTATATTTAATGTATATTTATCTCCATCATTCTCTTGATAACTTTTAAAAGATGCACTTCGTATTTTATTTGAACCTATGCTAGTAGAAGTACCATATTTTCCACTAAAACCAAATATACCACTTTCTTTAGATGAACCATTATTTTTATAATAGTCTACATCACCAGCCAACATTATTACAGTATGATAAGGATCTGTTTCATCTAAAGTATCATCATTTCTTAATCTTTCATAAACCTCATCAATTGTTGCTAACTTAGAATTTAAACTATTACCAATATTTTCATCACTGGCACCAGTCAAATTTGTACTTTTTTCCTCATCTAAATAATAATATCCTGTATCACCATCCTCAGAATAAACCATGTTTTCATATTTATTTTCTATAAAATAAACTTTTCCCCAAGTTGCTTCAAGGTTTAATGAGCGTATTCCATCTTTTTCTTCAAATAATTCATTGTCAATATTATCCAAATCCAAATAATTTCCTTGTTGAAAAACTGTATTCATGGGAATATAACTATCTGTACCAACAATATGCCAACCTGTAAATGAATATGCCCAAGAAGAATCTGAGATAACATCATCAAAATAAAAAGTTTCATTATCTACAATATTACTATTGGATAGGTTTATTTTTGTATTATTGTTAGATAGTAATTCAAAAAAACTATAATTTGGAAGTAACCATCTATTGTTTAATGTGGAATAAATTTTGACAGAAAAAGCATCAAATAATATATTAGATTTTTCATTAGAAGTACTATCATTTCGAGGAATATTTCCTTCTGAAAAATTTATAATCAATGGAATTCCTTCATCCGCTTTAGATTTACTAGTAAACTTATTTACACCAATAATTAAAGTTGTAACAAGAAATAAAATAATCAAAATACCAATAACAATATTTAAGTTTCTTTTTTTCATAAAATATTCCTCCTTTCTTTAATTAATAATAATATCAGTCCCTAATTTAATATCGTAATCACCTACTTTTTTGATAAATACAATGTCAAATTCATCTTCTTTTTGATAATTGGATAACAGTAAATTAAAACTATTTATATTATCATTAGTTTTAACAAAAATATCGCTAGATAGCAAATTTGATTTATCTAAAATTAATTTTGTATTATCGTAGGCAATATTTTTATTTGATGTATCTCCATTTACTTGAAAGTTCAATTCTACATAGTCTGAATAATTTATCATTTTTACATCACTTTCTGTTTTAACTATACTAATTTGTATTTCTCGACTTATCTCTTTCGCAAAAGGACTTGTAGATTTTAAAACTAACTTTAATTTTAAATTGTTTAAATCATTATATTTATCACTTTTACTTACTTTTAAAACATAATTACTCTCAGATATTTTATTACCAACAAGTTTTTGATTTTCTGTTATTAATTTATTATTTTGATAAACTTCAGCATTTAACTCATTGTTAGTATCATTTAACTTTTCTACACTAATTTGATAACTAATATCATCTGGGGAACACAAAAGCATATTTTCATAATTCTTAACATTGAAATTAATTTCTAAACTACCTGTTCCATCCCAATTTTTAGAAAAAACATTTTTATCATTATTCGCCATAATATCACTTGAAAAATAAAACTCTTTTGATTCAATTGAATGAGAAGTAAATAAGTCTATCTTATATTTAGCAGATAAATTTGCAATAAAATAAGAAGAGAGCAACATTAAAGAAATAATGACTGAATATTTTATTTGTTTATTTAGTTTTTTCTTCTTTTTCATATTGCTATCTCCTATCTATAATTTAATCAACTTGCTCAGAAACAACTTTTATTTTTATTAAATCTATTGATTTACTAAACTTATAATCATTATAATTTTCTGCATTTTTATTCCAACTAATTATTAATTTGTATTTATCACTCATATCCTCTGAATACCCTAAGTAAGATTCTTTTGTTTTATTTAAATTTAAGGGTAACAATTCATATTGATTATTTTTGTTTAATTGATATATAGAAAAATTTAGTGGAAGATTAGCATAATCATTAATGATTTCTATATAATATTTCATTGTTACTTCATTTTTTCGATTATTACTTTTATTAAGAACTTCAAACTCAAAAGATTGTTCATCATCAGAGTCAAGTGGGCCTATCGGTAAATTTAAAGTAGTTTCGTTATCTATACCAAGAGCAACGGTTGCAACTTGTCCTTTTCCAATTCCAGATAATGCAGAGCGATAGCTAGCAAGTGAAAAAAAGGTAGAAATTATTACAGTAATAATGGTTATGCAAAATAAAGTTTTCAAATTTATTTTTTTTAAATACTTCATGATAAACTCCAATCTCTATAATTTCATATTGTATTCTTTTCTCTTTTTTTCTCTTCTTTTTCTTCTAACCATTTTTCTTACATTACTTGAAATAAATGCATAAAGCAAAATAAAGATAATTAACAAAAAAATATGATTTTCAACAAAAAGAGATAAAAGACCAAGTTTAGGAATTATTTTGATTACTTTTCCTTCTATATTATTTTGTTCTACTCTAAAATTATCTTCAGCATTATTGTTATCACCCTTCGTTATATAACTACTTTTACCTTTTTGGCTTTTCTGAATTTGTATTATCCGGTGAGTAACAATACTATTATTTTCATGATAAGAAATAATATCCCCTACACTATAATCACTTGTTTTTTTCATTTTTTTAACAATAACGATATCTCCAACATTCATTTTAGGTTTCATACTTCCAGATACTATAATATAAGATTTCATCCCCATAATAGATGCTGTCTTATTAGGAAAAAAGATAGATTGAGCAATCAAAAATAAATTACACAAAATAATAGGAATTAAAATAATGTACAAAATAACGCTCAATATATTTTTTATTTTTTGATATTTCTTTTTTCTCTTAATAATTGATTCAGGAATATAATTTTCAAACTTCATACCTCCACCTACTTTTTATTTTTTGTTAATATATCACTTGGTAATAATAAAATTAAGACAAGTATAGTAATAGAGATACTAAAGCCAAAAGGACTTCTAAAAAAGGCTAAAAGATTGCCTAAGTATTTTATTTTTCCTATATAAATTCCTGTTATTTCATTTTTTCTTACTACAGGATCAACACTATTATTAGCATCCCCTTTAGTAATTACTGTATCACCATCTATTTCTACTATTCTGTGAATAGTTTCATCAGTTTTATTATTTTTTCGATATGTTACAATATCGCCAACTTTTACGTTTTTTGCTTTTCTTACAATAACAAAATCGTTTATTTTTAATTCAGGTTCCATACTTCCTGATAAAATAACTGCTACCCTTATCCCAAATGGATAAAAATTTCTAAAATAATGTGTACTAACAACCACAAATACATAAAATAACGATATTAACACAAATAAGCCACACAATATTCTCTTCAATATTTTTGTCATTTTGAATTAGCTCCTATATTTATAGAAAGTTTATAATTAGCATCTATGCCCTCGCCAATATAAGTATCATTATCACTATCAAGCCACTTCCAATCTAAAGTGTAAGAAATAGATTCTTTAGCTTTAATTGTTATGTTTCTTTGTTCTAACTTAGAAGTACCCTCGTATTCTTCTTCGTTACCAGTCAGGTAAACACCTTTACTTCTTAATTTATACTTCATATTAATGTTATATGGATTTTCTTCCACCATAGTCATATCTACTGCAATATCAAAATCATTATTATTTCTTATAACAAAAACATAACTGTTTGATGAATTTGGAGCAATCTTAGAAGTGTATTCGTATGCTTGATTACTAAATATTCTAAGTGGTTTTTCTCCCCAAACAGTATAATTATCACTAACCATTAAATCTTTCTTTTCTTCTGTTTTTGCTTCATTTGGCTTATTTTTATCAATATCAGTACTCTTATCATTACTCTCTTCAAATGCTGACTTAGAATCTGAAGTATTTGATGAATTATCAGTTTTATCTTCATTTATATTTTTATTATCATCTTTTTGCTCGCTTTTTGGACAATCACAGTTAATATCAAAAATATCAACATTTCCAGTTGGCGTTAATGAATCATGATGATTAATATAACCAAAGTTAAGAATAAGAAGATAAATTAGGACTATAAGTATCATGGAAAAAAATAGAACAATCTTTAATACTTTACTTTTGCTGTTTTTCATACCATTTATCTCCTTTTTTCTTCTTTTAAATATTTTTAATTAATTAAAAATACTACAAACTACATTAATCAACTTGAGTAAATGTGGCAGTTACTTGTGTTGTAACAGTTGGAGCTGTTGTTTCTTCTCCTAATGCTGTATCAGTACTATCTGTACCATCAAAAGCCCATCTCCAGTAAATAGTTACATCACCAGTAGTTGTTGCACTTGTTTTTCCAACATAGTCTAAATTAACTTCTTTTGTTAATTCACTAGCTTTTTTCCAAGTTGTTTTATCTAACGAATATTCAATTGGAACATTCTTTTCATTAGATGTTTCTTTTAATGTGATTACTGCTTTAACATCAACTTCTGACTTGTTTGTTAATGTTGTTGTGAATTCTCCACCAGTACCTGGGGCAATTTTATTTGAAGCAACATTTTCTTCATTAGCAGTTACATCAGCTTCTTTAACTGTGTCAAACAAACTAATTGTTGCATTTTGTTCTTTATTTAAACCAGTAGCCTCTACACTAAACTTAGCAACTGTTGCAGTATCACTACCACTTAATGCTCTAGTATATTTAGCATAAGTTCCACTTACAAAATAACTTCCTACGGCAACTACTCCTAGTAATAACATTACACCTAACTTCTTAGTATTCTTTTTCATTTGATCCACCTCCTCTCAAGTTGACAATTTTATATATAAACACTACAAGAATAATGCTTATACCAAATTAATTATTTATTTGCTTTGTTTTTTACTTTTCTATATTCTTCTAGTTCTTTTCTATCACTAGCAGATAACTTATTATTATCAATCATGATAAAGGCAGTTCCACCAACAACAATTATTATTAATGTAATAGCAAGAGTTGATGGCTTTTGCATAAATAATAAAACATTTCCAAAACCTGAAATTTTATTGATATAAATTCCTTCTATATTATCTTCTTCTACATAACCGCTATCTTTTGTATTATTGTTATCTCCTTTAGTAACAAACTTAGTTGCACCATTATCTTTTATAACATCTACAATTCTATGAGTAACTATATAATTTTCTTTATCTTTAAAAGCAATAATATCGTTAACTTTTAATTCTTTAACATCGATACTTTTTACAATAGCTAAATCTCCCTTATATAGTTCAGTTTCCATAGAACCAGATAATACAATAAAAGGTTTATATCCAAATATTGTAGGTATCTTATCTGGGTTAGTTTTTGTTTGTACAAATATAATACCAATTAAAATAACCAATAAAATTAAAATACTTATAAATATATATCCTAAAACTTTTCCGACTTTCTTCATTTTTAACTGCTCCTACATTAACATTGATAAGAAAAAAGTCCAAAATAAATCACAAAGTATTTTACTATGTGTATAAGATTTTCTCTCTTTATCTCATCTATTATGTATTAATTATAGCACAGATTTTGCAATTTTGACATAATTTTGTCAAATTTTGTAGCATAAGTGAGGTCATATGTTGATAAATAAGGAATTTATTTGAAAAAAATTTTTTTAACTGACTATTTTTTTCTAGTCGTTTAAGTAGTCAATTAAAATATTAAATGGAGGTGAAAAAATGGCAAGAAAAGGAGAAGCAATTTATAAAAGGAAAGATGGAAGATATGAAGCTAGATTTATCAAAGGTTATACTAATGAAAAAGCAGATTATATATTTGTTTATGGTAAAACTTACATGGAAGCCAAGAAAAAAAGGCAACAAACAATT
>CAKPKZ010000036.1 GCA_934167435.1 uncultured Clostridia bacterium
TTGTACATTTGCTCCATTATTCTTTGATGCTCCTAGTACATCCAATACAAATCTAGAATCTATTGCACTTCTTATTATATATGTTCCATCTTCTATAGATTTTGAATGTATCTCACTTTCTTTTGAAAATGAAATAATAGTATTAACTAAGCATGCTTGAATTAAAGCAATTATTGTTAATACTATTATTTTATATTTAAAACAAAAATTAATTTTCATCTTAATTCCTTCTCCTCTTCTTTTAACTCTAATTTATTTTATCATAGATTGTCGAAAAAGAGAATATTTTTTTATTTATTTTTATAGTTTATTTTTTCCAACTGTTCATATCTTAAAAGATTTAATTCATAATCTTCTCTATGTTGCCTTGTTATTGTATCAAGAATTATTGCACATTGAAATGAGATTGCTGATAAACTAACTAAACCTGTTGCTAATATTGCTGATGGGATTTTTGATATATATGAACTTTTTACGAATTCAATTATTACAGGAATACCAATTATTAGTGCTAATAAGAATAATATTAAAGCAATTATTCCAAAAAATCTAAACGGCCTATAATCTTTGAACATTCTTGCAATTGTCTTTACTACTTTTATCCCATCACTTATTGTGTTTAATTTAGAATCACTTCCTTCTGGCCTATCTCTATATACTATAGGAATTTCTTTTATTATATATTTTTTATCTAATGCATATAATGACATTTCCGTTTCTATTTCAAACTTAGGACTAAGAACTGGCATATTCTTTACGAATCTTTTATTAAAAACTCTATATCCTGTCATTATATCTTTTAATTTTGTATTAAATAATACATTTATAGATTTTCTTACCAAATTATTTCCAAATTCATGAAATTGCCTTTTATTTTCTTTTTGATATGTTCCATTTGATAATCTATCTCCTATAGCCATGTCAGCTTCTCCATTTTTTACAGGTTCTATTAATTTATGTACAAATTCTGCAGGATATGTATCATCTCCATCTACCATCACATATATATCTGCATCTATATCTCTAAATTGACTTCTTACAACGTTTCCCTTTCCTTGTTTATACTCATCAACAACAATTGCCCCATTTCTTTGAGCAATTTCCTTTGTTGCATCCTTTGAATTATTATTATACACATAAATCTCAGCTTCTGGTAATTCTTTTTTAAAATCTTTTATTACTTTTTCTATTGTAAGTTCCTCATTATAACAAGGTATTAGTACAGCTATTTTATTCATTTTTTTACTCCTTTTCTTACAAAATTCAAACTTATATATAATGGTAAAATTGTAAACATTGGATATGCATATCTATATTCGCAAAATACAGGTGATGCTATTATTGTTAACCATAAAACAAATATAATTAAATAAGAAATTATACTTTTATATTCTTTATTTAATATTTCGTACCCTAATGACATAACAATTATCCAAAATGCTACACCTATGCTAAAGAACATTGATATAATTGGTATATCCCTTCTTTCTATTAGAGAATCTATTTTTGACACTAACTTTCCTTCAATTAACTGTGTTTGGTGAATCCCCATATTATTTACTTCCATTGTCCTATTAGCAACCCAATGCTTAGCTTCTGGATAATAATATCCATAAGAATTTGATATAAATGATTCTACATAATCCTTAAAATATGTTTTTAATAATTTAATCCATAATTTTATAAATTCATTTTTATTATTTTCAAAATATTCAGTATTTAATTCTGCTTTTACTGGATCTGACAATATCGGATTATATTTTTCTTCTATATTATCACATCTAAAAAATAAATCTATTTGTTGCAAAGTATCAATATCCATTTCTTGTTTATGATATTTTTTTACTCTTACTATTTGCTGTAACGGTACTGAAAGCATTTCTCCGACTGACCCTTCTTTTATGTTAAAAATATTAAATATTAATGTTTTTAAGCTTATATAAGATACTATTATTACACAAGATATTACTATAACTCTTTTCCAATATCTTCTTAACACTATAATTACAAAAGGTAATACAAATACTACTATATACAGCCCATTATTCCTTAAAAATATAACTAGTACTGAAACTATAATATACCAAATAGTATTTTTGTTTTTTTCAAAGAATCCCTGCGTATTAAATATAAGTTCTATTGTCAATATAGTATATATTGGTATAATTCCCGCAAATAATATATCTTTCCACATTGTAACACTAAATAATGCATTTATCGGATAAAACATATAATATAATAATGTTACTACTCTTGCTAAAAAAGGAACATTTTTTTTACTTATATATTTTAAAACCATAGAAAACATACTCGCCATAGCAATCATTTGAAATATTGTATAAAAAGCTACCCCTATATTTATATTATTAAAAATTAATTTTCCTAAATTTATAAACACTGCAATTATTCCAGTATGGAATATAGGATGATGATTTGTTAACTCTGCCATTCCTATAGATTGTGCCACTTGTGCACAAGAATCTGCTGTTAACAGCCCTGGAAAGTATCTTAAAAAGTACGGTAACCAAGCCAACAATATTAACATAACATTTATATAAAAAGACAGCTTTGAATCTGATAACACTTCGAATTTTCCTATTTTTATACCATTAGATTCAAATTTGTAATCTTCAAAAAAAGTATATACTGAAGACGTTGTGCTCCAAGCCAAGATTACATATCCTAAAAAGTTTAGTACTATCCATTTATTAAAAATATTATTTAATATATAATCAATATTTATGCTTGTACATATTAATTGTATAATTGCAAAACAAATTGCAATTATTAAAGATATTATAAATTTTTTCTTGTTTTCTTTTTCTAACACCCTTTGAAAAAAACAATAAAACGGTATTAACATTATTAACAAAATTATTGTATTTCCACTTATTAAAAATTTATGCCATATAAAAATTATTGTTATTATTGACAAAATTATCGCAATAAAGTTTATTATGCTTTTTTTCATTTTTTCCTCCTAAAATTATTTAATAATTTTGTGTTTTATTTTTTTCAATCCTCTATATACTTTTCTTGCAACTTTTCCAGGAAACGTATTTAACATCTTCTCTAGCTTATATATTCTATCATCCATTTGAACATTTTTATTTTCAATAGTTGGTAAATATACAGGTGTTGTTGGATTGTTCCAATAAAAAGGTTGGCCATTTGTTAACAATAACATATATATTTCTTTAGAATATTTTTCAAATATTTTTTCATGTCCCTCCCTAGACGCTTGATATAGATATATTCTCATTTTCTTATTGAATTGCCTTGACATAGAATCTTTTCTTACTCTATAAAAATTTAATTTTTCTGGTATAGAAACACCTAAACATCCATGTTCTGCCAAACTTACCCATCCATCATAATCTTCCATTCCATATTCCATTTTTATCCTATTTTTTCCAAAATTCAAAAAATCATTTTTTCTTATTACAACAAATGCTGCAAGCATATTGGCGCAAAGTAGATACGGAATATGAACATTAAACGTTGGCCAAACTGCCTGGCTTCCTTCAAAGTACTGAACCCAACTATATACATAAGAAACATTTTCATATTTTTGCAAAATATCAATGGCTCTTTTATAAAACGTTTTATCTATTTTATCATCTGCATCTATAAATGCTATAAACTCTCCTTTTGCAACTTCTGCCCCAATGTTTCTGGCATTTGCTAAACCTTTGTTTTCTATATTTATTATTCTAATCTTTTCATCATTTTCATAATTTTTTAGTATATCTATACTTTCTTTATCCGTACTTCCATCATTTACTATTATTATTTCATAATTCTTATATTCCGATTTTTTTATACTATCTATTGTCTCTGGTAATGTTTTTGATAAATTGTAATATGGAATTACTACAGATAATAGATTCTTTTCACTTTCATATATTTTCATATATTCATCTTTAGGCATTTCTTCAACAAATGGAAATTTAGTTTTTGTTTTATTTTTATTTTTTATAACATTTTCAAAAAATTCTCTTCTTAATTTTAAATTAGTATCCATATTACATAACTTATTGATTCTAATCTTTGCATTTTGTCCCATTACATTAAGTTCATCATCATTCATATTTATTAATCGTTCTAATTTTTCTTCGAAATCCCCTTCTTTGTCCCAATCAAAAATTATTCCATTTTTTCCTGATTCTTGAACCATTTCTGATTGACCACCACTTTTAGATACTAAAACCGGTTTTCCAAGCCACATTGAATATATACAAGTGTTTGGAAAATTCTCATATAATGATGGTATTGTTACTGCTGTTGCCGATAATATATGTGGTATTAATTCTAAATGAGGTATTGGCTTAAGCATCTCTAAATTACCACATTCTATATATTTAGCATATTTTTTCTTCAAATCTTCTCCTATAAATGTCCCTTTTGATTCTAATTTGGTATCTCCACCAATAATTTTAATTTTAAAATCTAATCCTTTTTTCCATAGTTTCTCTGCACCTTTTAGCATTTGAACTACACCTTTTCTATATTCTGTTCTTCCAAAGTATAATATAGTTTTTTTATCTGATTTATATGGATTATCATTTTTATATTTTTCTATTTCATCTTGATCTATGTCAAATGGTAAATTAATTACATTTATTTTATCCTCAACTAAATATTGTAGTTTATCTGCTAAAAATTGACTAGGGCATAATAATGCATCTGCACCCTTTATACAGAATTTCTCCATTTCTCCAATCCAATAAAATGGTGCTTCATAAGTATTAAATTGATTTATTTTTAATGTCTCAAAACTTGGTGTATGTAAATGAACAACTAAAGGTATTTCTTCTAACTTACTATTTAATACTAATTTATTCTGAACAATATATTGTCCATATGCGTTATATTCTTGCATTTCTATAATATCAGGTTTTCCATACTTATCTATTAAATTTAATATTACTTCGTAATATTGATAAGCTAAAGCATTGTCGTATCCTAAATAAGAATAGTATTCTCCTACTCCTTGTTTAAATCTTACAACCTTATATCCCTCTTTTGTTATCTCTATTTTATCATCATTCAAGCTTCTTACAATTACAGTTACATCATCACCTGCTTCTGCAAACATTTTTGCACAGTTTTCTACATATGTTCCTATTCCTCCTCCGAAATCTGGTGCAAATTCACCTGTTAAAAACCAAATTTTCATTTTAATTGCTCCTCTCTTTAACTCCTTTTATTGTTTTAAAAAAATATCTTCCTATTTTTCTAAATGCTCTTATTATAAAAGAATTTATAATTTTATATTTTAAAATATTGAAGTTGTATACTATATAACTATTTTGGCAATTCTGTATTTTTACAACATCAAATTTTTCTTCCAATTGCGTGTTATAAATTGTATTAGATAAAAATACATTTTTTATTTTTCTAGTTGTTATTAAATATATTATAAATTCAATCCAATATTCTGAATCTAAAAATGTTGTTAAATCATATACTGTAGAAAATTCTTCATATTTTTGTCTATACATATATTGTGAATATTTACTTTTTTCCATAGTTATAATGTATATATTTTTTTCTTTTGCATCTTTTTTTATTTTTCTATACATTTTTTTGTCAGTTCCCAGATACGGCAATATGTATAATATATTTTCCTTTTGATCAGTAAATACTCGTATATTTTCCAATCCCTTCAATTTTTTTTCTTGCAAAATATTTTTTATTTCTCTCTTTGGATATCTTATTGCTTGTATTCTATTTTTTATTTTATCTGCCTCTAGTTTTAACTCTCTCCTTTTTAGCTCATATTCTTTTTTCTTTTCATCATTTATATCTGTTAATAAACTTTCTTCTCTTCTTCTATACCAGAAACCATAATATCCTACTTGTACCGGAAATTGATTATCTGCTAACATTCTCAGCCATAAATGCCAGTCCTCATTAACATATCTTTTGGCTTTCCTGTACCCTCCTAATTTTAAAACTTCTTCTTTTCTTAATAATGCTGTTGCAGTTATTTGATTGTCTACTTTCATCTTTTCACTATCAAAATCTTCATTTGATAAATATCTATATTTACCAAATCCTACAGAATCTGTAAATGCCCAACTAGCATCTTTATTAGTTTCCAAGGTCCAATATAATGTTTCAATATAAGTTTCTTCTATTAAATCATCCGCATCTAATGGTAATATATAATTTGCTGTAGAATATTTTATGGCATAATCTCTTCCTAATGCTAACCCCTCATTTTCTTTATGATAAATTTTTATTCTATAATCTATTTTTTTTACTTCATTTAAATAATCTATTGCATCTTTTTCTGTACTTCCATCATCAACTATAATCCACTCCCATGATTGAAATGTTTGATTTAATACACAATTTATTGTTTGTCCCATAAATTCGTTAGAATTATAATATGATGTTATAATAGAAACTAATGGTTTGGTTACTACATTATCTTCATTTTTATTTTTCAATTTTTTACCTGGTTCATATTTATATTTCCAAAAAAAATTATCTTCTTTCATTTTTCCCTTCATCTCAAATTATTTCTAAAAAATTCTTTATATTTTAAACAAATCTTTTCCCAACTATTATTTTGAATCCTTATTAAATTTTCTTCTGATATTTTTACTAAATCTTCTTTATTATCTATTAGTTGTTTTATCTTATTTTTTAAACACTCTTTTGATCGTTCTTCTAATATATATTTTTTTCCATTTTCTCCTAATACTTCTGATACCACTCCAACATCTGTCGATATAATAGGCACCCCCATTGCCATAGATTCTAAAACAGTCAATGGTGTTCCTTCTGTTTTAGATGCACACACATATACGTCTATAGAATTATAAAAATTTGGCATTTCTTCCTGTGGTATCATATTAATATTTCTGTCTGCTAAATTTAATTCTATTTTATATCCTTCTTGTTGTAATTCAAATATTGCAGGTTTGATTATTCCTTCTACCCCCTTCATATCTTCATCACCACTAGAATCTTTAAATTTACTGTTTCCAACCCACCCAATAGTTAATTTATTAATATTTTTAAATCTATCTAAATTAATTGGTTTATACTTGGTTAAATCTACACCATCATGAATTATCATCTTCGGTTTTTTATTAAATTTATTGTATATGTCAAATAGTTTTTTAGATGTAACAACATATTTATCTGATACTTTAAAAATTTCTTCTGTTCTCCATTTTTCTTCTCCATCTAAATATAGATGATCACAGATTGAAAAACTTATGTTTTTATTGTATATATATTTTCTTTTAAAATCTTCAAAATTCATTTTAAGATATTCTTCAGAATATAATTTCATTTCTTGCCTGTTTATTAAGCTTAAATATCCTCTCCATAAAAAATGAACCAAATCATAATCCTCACAAAATAAGAATAGTCTTACCATATTTCCTTCAAATATCCTACCTGGAATAATATCTATTTCATATTCCAATAAATTTTTTTTTATTTGTTTTGCTATATTATCAAAAGCCCATCCTTCTGTATCAATTATAATTGCAATTTTTTTCTTTTCCATAGATCTATCTCCCTAAAATCTTTTTAACTTTTTGTATGATTTTATAGCTTCTTGAATTAAAAATCGAATCTAATATTTCTTTTAAATTATTCATTTCTTCGATTATATTTTTATTTATATTTTTTTCTTCTTTATATTTTTGTTGAAGTTCATTGTATTTCTTTAAAATTTCAACATTTTCTTGTTCTTTTTTTATATAATTCCTATTTATTATCTCATTTTCTTTTTGTAGTGTCCTTAATAATATTTTATTAATATCCATTTTACAATTCCTCTGCAAATCTTTTTTCTAATTTTTTAAATACAAAATATCCGATAAAGCATAAACAGATTCCCATAGTTAGAGCAATCAATAACCCTTTTGGCTCAGGTGGTACTTTATTATAAAATATATTTCTGTATGCTTCTATCAAATAAGACATAGGATTAATTTTAATTAGCCATTGTAAATTTACTGGAACATTATTTACAGAATAAACAATTGGCGTAGCATAAAATAATAATTGTATTATTATTCCTAGTAAATGTAATAAATCTCTGAAATAAACGCTAAGACTAGATACTATAAATGCAAATCCTATTGAGATAATATATTGTATTGCAATAATCACAAAATACCAAAGTATGTTTATAGATAACCCTATTCCTCCAACCAAAACAAATCCCAATATTATTATAGTTGATATAAGGAAGTTAACGCCTTCACTTGTGACTACTGAAATTGGCAATATTTCCCTCGGAAAATATACTTTTTTAATAATATTTCCATTATCAATAATACACGCTGCCCCTCTTAATATAACTGCTGAGAAATATTGCCATGGTATTAACCCACAGCATAAGTAAACTGTATAATTCTCAATATCACTTTTTAAGATCACTTGAAAAACTAATGCATATACTGCTATTTGTAATAATGGGCTAATAAAAGACCACAATACTCCCAAAAAAGAATTTTTATATTTTCCTCCAACATCTTTTTTTATATTTGTTTTTAATAATTCTCTATACTTATACAAATCTTTTATTATATTCATATATATTCTCCCTATTTCGTTTCTTTTAAATATTCTTCTATAACATCATTTGGATTACCATCCATCTTTATAATTCCGTTATTCAACCATACTGCTCTATTACAAAAATCTTTTACTGTCCCCAAACTATGTGTTACAAAAACCATAGTTTTTCCTTGTTCTTTTAATTGTTTCATTTTTTCAATACATTTATCTTGAAAGTGTTGATCTCCTACTGCTAAAACCTCATCTACCAACAGTATATCCGCATCAACATTTATTGCAACAGCAAATGCTAATCTCATATACATACCTGATGAATATGTTCTAACAGGATTATCTATATAATTTCCTAATTCGGAAAATTCTATAATATCTTCTAGTCTTTCATCTATTTGTTTCTTCGTTAATCCGAATATTGAAGCATTAAAATATATATTTTCTCTTCCTGAAAAATCTGGATGAAATCCAGCACCTAATTCTAATAGTGAGGTTAATTTACCGTTTGTTATTATTTTTCCTTTATTAGGATAAATAATTTTAGTCATTAATTTCAATAATGTAGATTTCCCACTACCATTAACCCCAATTAATCCAACTGCTTCTCCGTTTTTTATTGTTAAATTAATATCTCTTAATACTTCTCGTTTTTGCTTCTTATTTCTATTCCAAAATAGTAATTTTTCCTTTAAACTGTTTGCCTTGTCCATATATATATTAAATGTTTTATATACATTTTCTACAACAATTCTATTTTCAGTATCATTTTGCATATATCAATAACTCCTTCCCTTGCTTCTATTAATAATATATATAATACAATATATATTCCATTTAGTCAATTCGATTAATAATTTTAAATTTTCAAAATTATTTTATTTTTTAAAAGCAAAAAATTTACTTATAAAAAAGTTTGCAATAATAACAATTATTGTCATTATTAATTTTGTTGAAACATATTCAACTCCTATTATAGAATAAAGTAAAAAAACTCCTCCTATTTCTACTATCATAGTAAATATTCTTCCTAATATAAATTTAAAGAATTCTTTTAGTTTTTCCTTCAATCTTTTTGCTTTTGAATTAAAAACCATTTTTCTATTTGTAAAATACGCAAAAATTACTGCTACTATAATACCTATGGTACTGGCTAAATTTCCTTCAACATTAAATACATTTACTAAAACACTAGCTATTCCTATATTTAATATTGTTGATATAACTCCAAATACTATATATAATATTGTTTCTTTGGTTAATACTCTATTAATCAACTCTATTAATTGTTTCATTTTTTCTCCCTATCTTTCATCTAATCTATATTTATTTTTTTGTCAATAATATATTGTGGTCTATCCTTGCTTTCATCATAAATTCTACCTATATATTCCCCTATCATCCACAATGAAATAAGTATAACTCCTCCTAGAAAAGTTATTGTAATCATTAATGATGTCCAACCAGGAGTTAGATTATTCCATTTAAAAATGTAAGATAAAATTGAATAAATCAATATTATAAAAGAAACTGCTACTGATAAACTTCCTAGTCCTCCAACAAGTTTTAATGGTTTTGTAGAAAATCCTATAATTCCATCTATCCCTAATTTAAACATTTTGCTAAGTGGATATTTGGTTTTTCCTGCAATTCTTTCATTCCTTTTATATTCGAATGCTTTTTGCTTAAATCCAACCCAGCTAAATAATCCTCTTAAAAACTTATTATGTTCTGGCAAAGCATTCACTACATCTACAACTTTTCTATCAACTAATCTAAAGTCTCCTGTATCCTTAGGTATTTCTACATCAGATAATAAATTTAATGTATTATAGAACATTTTTGCCGTTAATAGTTTAAATTTTGATTCTCCATATCGTGTTTTTCTTTTTCCATAGATTACTTCATTTCCTTCTTCCCATAATTTTAACATATCTGGTATTAATTCAGGTGGGTCTTGTAAATCTGCATCTATTATTACAATTGCGTCTCCTGTAACATGTTTTAAACCTGCAGTTACAGCACATTGATGTCCAAAATTTCTAGAAAATGAAATAATTTTTACATTTTTATCTTCATAAGCTATGTTTTGCAATAATTCTATAGTTTTATCTGTTGAACCATCATTTATATAAATAATTTCATAACTATAATTCTCTATGCCTTTTAAAATTTTACTAACTCTTTGGTAACACTCTTGAACTAATACCTCTTCATTATACATAGGTACTACTAATGATATTTTTTTCATAATTAATCTCCTTGGTCCTATTTATTTTTTCTTAAATCTCTTATTAGTAATAATTTTTCCTGGTAAATATAATGCAAGAATTAAAATTTTATTGCTTAAATTTTTTATTGTTTTTAATTTTATCTTTTTTTTAGCTAATACACTAAACAATATATAATGTTTAATTGCATATAATCTTTTATTAAACTTTACATCTTTCATGTCTCTTTCTAAAATTTCTTTAAAATATTCATAATACCCATATGGATTTTCTTTAAATTGCTTAATTATATTTCTAGTATACCCCTCTTGCTGATACTCACACAACATAATTGGTTTATTTATACAAACCATATTATACTTTAAATCCATCTTATGATACATTCTTGCCTCTGTAACAAACTTTTCACCATTTTCAAGTTGATGTTTATATTCTTTCCTTACCTTAGCAAAAAAAACTAATGCTTTTTCTCCATCTTCACCTCCTTTAAAATATAAATCAAACATTGTTGTTTCTCTTTTTTTAAATTCATGTCCCATATTTTCTCCATTTTGATTATATTTTAAAAAACATAGTGCATATTTTCCTTGTCTATTTACTTTGTTATATTCTTCTTTTATAATGTTAAATGCATCATTTGTAAAATAATCATCAGAGTCACATTCTATAATTAAGTCCCCTTTCGTGGCTTCTACTAAGTTATTAATAGCTATCATTTTCCCTTGATTACTTTGATAAAAATATTTTATTTCAATTTTATTTTCTTTTTTTAATTCTTCTATTACATCTTTAGTGCAATCTGTTGAGCCATCGTCCATAATTAGCCATTCAATGTCAATTCCATAGTTAGAATTCATAACTAAACTATTGTATAATCTTTTTAATAAATTAGCTCTGTTATATGTTGGTGTTAATATTGATATTTTCATTTTATTCACCTACTAATTTTTCTACTTTTTTTATTATTTCACTGTTGTCGTAGTTAATATTATCATATATATTCTCACTTTTTTTATGTTTTTTTATAATATCTTCTAATCCACTGTAAATTCCTTCTTTAGTGTTTTTTAGTATGTATGATTTTGTGTATCCTAATACCGCTTCTCTTGCTGCTGTGTTTGTAATTATTATTGGTTTTCCAAGTATTTTTGCTTCTTCTAAAACCATTCCATATCCTTCAAAATTTGAAAGCAGTGTAAAATAATCAGCATTTTTTATGTATGGATATGGATTTTCCATTTTTCCTAATAAACGAAATGTTTTTTCTACATTTTCTTTTTGTATAATGTTTTTTAATTTTTCTTTTTCTGGTCCGTCCCCAATAACATACACTGTATGATTTAATCCATTTTTTATTAATTCTGAATGAACTTCTATAAATCTATCTATTGCTTTTTGTTCAACAAGTCTTGCTACTGTTACAAAATTTATTGTATTAGATTCAAATTTTGTGCTTGGGATTTCATTTGATTTTTGTATAACGTTTTCTTTATCTATATAATTGTATATAACCTCTTTTTTTATGTTTTTTAGTTTAGGATATGTTGTATTAAAATTTTCTAAATTTTCTTTACTTACAAATATTAAACTTTCGAATTTTGAATATATTTTTCCATCTACTAACTGTTTTATTTTAGATTTTATACCTTGTCCAAATACTAAAGATATGTCATTATGAATCCATGCAATTTTTCTTACCTCTTCATTTTTTACGCTAAATAATCTTGTAATAGGTCCTTCTAAAAATGATATTTCTACATTATATTTGCCTTTTATTTCTTTTTTGTAAATACCTTTTTTATTTAATAAAATCTTTAGTGGTACTAATAATTTCTGTATTTTGCTTAATTCATCATATCTAATATTGTATATGCTTATTAATTTTATTTTTTTGTTTAATTGTTTTTCTAGTTCTCCATTAGAGTATATTGTAAATATTGTGATTTCGTATTTTTCGCATAATTTATTTGCTAAATCTACTAATAC
>CAKPKZ010000037.1 GCA_934167435.1 uncultured Clostridia bacterium
GTACTAAGTCAGTAATTGATTACTTATAACAATAGCTTACCACACAAAAGATAATATGTCAAGAAAATTCCAAAAGGAGGTGAGAATATGGGGATACCAGAAATTCAAAGAACTACTCTAACAATGAGGGAGGCAGCAGAATATTTAGGAATTTCATACTGGTTAATTAATCAACTAGTAAAAAGAAAACAAATACCATGCTCTAAAATTGGTGGAAAATTCTTATTTAGAGTAAAAGCATTGGAAGAGTACTTAAGTGAAAAGGAACAAGCGTCAGTACGATAAAAGAAAGGAGGGCTAATATATGATCCAAGTACAATGGCTTAAAATTTATACAGATATATTTGATAATGAAAAAATAAAAAAGCTATTAAAAAATAGGGATGGGGACACCTATTGTAGAGTATGGTTTCAATTGCTAACGTTAGCTGCAAAAAGTAATCAACATGGAGCTATATTACTTGGAGAAAATATTCCAATGACAATAGATGATCTCGCAAGAGTTATGAACAAGACAGTGAATAAACTTACAACGATTATACAACAGTTAAGCAATCTTGGCATGATAATTGTAAAAGAAGATACAATCTATATAAAAAATTGGGATGTATATCAAAGTACTGATAAACTTGAAAAAATCCAAGAAGATAACAGAAGAAGACAACGAGAATATAGAGAAAGACAAAAGAAAAATAACGTTACACAAATGTTAGGTAACACAGAAGAAAAGATTAGAGAAGAAAAGATAAAAAATAGAATAGAAGAAGGGACACAATTTGAGAATGAAAGTGGATTTAAAGACTAAAAAAGTAAAAGTAATTCATGAAAAAAGAAATAAAAAACAAGGAGGAATAAAAGTATGGTCAAAACAAAAATAATAAAAGAATTAAAATGTGAGTTTTGTGGAAAAGGATTAAGACAAGAAGTTAATACTTGGGTAGTAGGAGGTAAAGAAATTTGTATAAAAAGAATACCAGAAAGATGCAATTGTAAACAAGCAAAAGAACATTGGAAAGAACAAGACGAGCTTGAAAGAATAAAATTACTAACAAAATTAGAAATTGAAAGAAAAAAGAATATGGAAAGATTATATACACTTAGTGGTATGAGTTCTAGATTAAGAAATTATAATTTCGAAAATTATAAAGTATGCAATGAAAACAAAACAGCATATTTTAAAGCAAAGAAATATGTAGCTGATTTATTATCAGGTAACAAATCAAATAGTTTATTTATTACAGGGAATATAGGAACGGGAAAAACACATTTAGCAGCAAGTATAGCAAATGAACTAATAAAAAATGGACAACCAGTAATTTTCGGAACATTAATTAATCTATTAACTGAAGTAAAAGATTCATATAGTATTGATGGCGAATATGAAAGTAAAATTATAAATAAGTATTCAAAAATTGGTTTACTGATAATAGATGATTTAGGAAAAGAAAGACCTAGTGAATGGACTTTAGAAAAGTTATTTACAATTATAAATAATAGATATGAAAATAACTTACCAGTAATAATAACAACAAATTATAACAGGGAAAAATTGAGAGAAAGGTTAGCTTGTAATAAAAATTATGAGATAGCAGATTCAATAATTTCAAGATTATATGAAATGTGTAAAGGAATAAATATTGCTGGAAAAGATAAAAGAAAAGAGTTAGTATAAGTCGCCAAACAAAATACTAACTCAACAAATATTCTAAATTAATTTTAATATAAAATGGCTAAAAAGTAAAGTTTTTAGTACAAAAAACAAAAAATAAGGAGCATTAAAGGTACAAAAAAGTATCTTTAATCGCTCCAATAAAATAAAAAAGGAGAGTGCAAGTTATGAATATAACTTATAGAAAAGAAGGAGATTATTATGTACCAAATATAAAAGCTCCAGAGCAAATAAAAGGATTTAAATTAGAAAAATATAGTGGATTAAGATTGAAATTTTTAAAGGAGCATAGACGTGGTGAATACACATATTTATTGATAGAAAATAAGTTACAAAGTCATCTGTTAGAGGTACAAAAAAATGCAAAAAATGAATACGAAATGTTAATGAAAGAATTAAAAATAAAAGAAAATATTACAGAAGAATTGAAGGAAAAAGATCAAATGAAATGGGTAGGTCTTATGAATAATATTAGTAATATTGCAGATGAAATTGTAATAAAAAAATATGTATATGAAGAGTAATAATGAATAAAAATGCTTAAGTTTCTGTATGAAATTTAGGCATTTTCAATATCTGAAGTTTTATAAATTATGTCTTAACAAGCAATGAATTTCATCAGTCGAAATTCAAATATGGGGAAAATTCCCCAATCCCCTTTTTAAGAGAGGAGGAATAAGAATGGCGACTACAAGTTTGTGGAAAGTAGACAAAAGATTAGATCATGTAATTAATTATGCAACAGATAAAAAGAAAACAAAAAATAAAAATGTAGAAGAAAGTGATTATATAATTATGCAAGCATTAAACTATGCAACTAATGCAGACAAAACAGAAAAACAATTCTTTGTATCAGGAATAAATTGTGAGCCAAAGATAGCTTTAAAACAAATGATAAAAACTAAAAAGAAATTTAACAAATATAAATATAGCAAAAAAAATAAAATAATGGCTTTTCATGGATATCAATCTTTTGAAGAAGGAGAAGTTACTCCAGAAGTAGCGCATGAAATTGGAGTAAAACTTGCTGAAGAAATGTGGGGAGATAAATTTGAAGTTGTAGTATCTACTCATTTAAATACAAAACATATTCATAATCATTTTGTATTAAATTCTGTATCTTTTGTAGATGGAAAGAAATATTACAGTAATTATGAAAATACTGCACTACTTAGAAGAACATCAGATGATTTATGCGATGAATATGGACTTAAAGTTTTGAAAAAAGGTCAGTATAAAAATTACAAAGTAAATTTTGATAAATATTATGAAAGTGCAATACAAAAATCAAGTTATTATACCTTTGCAAAAGAAGATATTGATTATGCAATAAAACAAGCATGGAGTTATAAGCAATTTGTAAATATTTTAAACAATATGGGATATTTTGTGAATATAAGAGCTGGAAAAATTAGTATAAGGAGAGAACCATATAAAAGAAATATTAGAATTGAAAGGGCATTTGGAGAAGAATATTCCCTAGAGAGAATAGAGTATAGAATTTTATATACAAATCCAGAAAAAGAAGTATATCCAAAACCTCAAACATGGAATACGAAATTAAAATATAAAGGGACTTTAAAAACAAAACCTAAAGCAAAAGGATTAAAGGCATTATATTTATACTATTGTTACTTATTAAAAGTATTTCCAAAGAAAAACATGCAACACAAATTGACTCCAGAGATGAGAGAAGCTGTAAAGAAAATGGATGAATATTCTGAACAAACAAGATTGATATGCAAATATAATATAACAACTCTTAGTGAATTAAATACTTGTAAAAACGATTTTAAAAAGGAATTACAAGCATTAATAAATGAACGAAAGAAATTATATTACACAAGAGATAAACTGCCTGAAAATCAAAATAAAGAGGAAATATTAAATGATATTATAGCAATAGGAGAAAAAATTACAAAAGTTAGAAGAAAGATTAAGTTATGTGACAATATAGAAAAACAAAGCTTGGAAAAATTAGCGCAAATAAAAGCTTTTGAAGAAAGACAAAAACAGGAAAAGGAACAAAAGAAAAACAAGAAAAAAGATAGAAGGTATGAAAGATAGAGTTGGCACAGAAATGTGCCAATCCTACTTAATGTGTTCTAAAACAAATATAACAAAAAACTTGACAAACGACTAAAATTATGTTATAAAATATTTAGAACAAACGAGAGGAGGCTTATATGAAGCTAGAAGATATCGCAAATGTATATATTGGAGTGGTTCTTAAAAGAAAAGAAGCTGTATATAAAGGAACTAAAACCAATAAATATAAAGTTTTTAATATAAGATGCTACGAAGAAAATATAGAATATGATGATTTCTATAGTATGGAAGATTTAAGCGGATATGTTACACAAAAAGGAGATTTGATTTTTAGACTTTCTTTACCTAGTAAGATTATATTAGTAGATGAAAAGACAGAAGGATTACTAATTAATAATTTATATTGCATTATTAGGTGTAATAATAAAAAAATAAAAAATGAATTTTTAAAATGGTTTTTAGAAAGTAAAAAAGCAGGTAGACAATTAGAAACAATTATTATAGGAACAGCTGTTAAATCAATTCCAGTTGCAAAACTTAGATTAATAGATATTCCAGATGTAATATATGAAGAACAGGAAAAAATATCAAAATTGATTTATAATTGGAATAAACAAAAAAAATTATACAATCAAATAATAATAGAAAAAGACAACTATTATAATTCAATAGTAAATAAAGTAATTAATGGGGGTAAGAAATAAAATGAATGAAAAACAATTACAAGATAAAATAAATGGAACAATATGGGCAGCTTGTGATACTTTAAGAAGTAGTATACCAGGAGGAAATTACAAGGATTATGCCTTAGTAATGCTATTTGTTAAATATTTAAGTGATACATATAAAGAAGAAAAAGAAAAAGCAAATGAAATATACAAGGGTAATGAGCAAATGATAGAAAGATATCTTTCTAGAAGTAAATTTATTTTAAAAGAAGAATGTACATTTGATTATTTATATAATAAAAGAAATGAAGAGAATATAGGAGAAATTATAAATAAGGCATTAGAAACGATAACAACTTTAAATGGTGTTAAGTTATTAAACTTATTTGCAGGCGTTGATTTTAATAGTGAAGTTGTATTTGGAAAAAAGAAAGAAAAAAATGCAATATTAAAAACATTATTATCTGATTTTAATAATGATGATATTGATTTAAGACCATCTAAAATTGGAAATTTAGATGTAATAGGAAATGCTTATGAATATTTAATTGCAAGATTTGCTGGTGATTCAGGTAAAAAAGGTGGAGAATTTTATACACCAGCTGAAGTTTCAACATTACTTGCAAAGTTAGTTGAGCCAAAAGAAAATGACAGAATATATGATCCAGCATGTGGTTCAGGTTCACTATTATTAAAAGCAGTTAAAGAAGTTAAAGATGAAAAGGTTAGTGTGTATGGACAAGAAAGCAATAGTTCAACATATAATCTATGTAGAATGAATATGTTTTTACATGGAGTTAATGATGCACATATTGAATGGGGGGATACTTTAGCTAATCCATTACATTTAGAAAATGATGATTTAATGAAATTTGATGTAATAGTATCGAATCCTCCGTTTTCATTAGACAAATGGGCTAAGGGATTTGAAATTGGAAACACTGAAACGATAATAGATGGAAAAAAGAAAGATACATTTAAGATGGAAGCATCAATGGATCCATATAATAGATTTGTTTATGGAGTACCTCCAAAAAGTATAGGAGATTATGCATTTGTACAACATATGTTAAAAAGTTTAGCAGATGATGGACGAATGGCAGTAGTTTTACCTCATGGGGCATTATTTAGAGGTGCATCTGAAGGAAAAATAATAAAAGGAATATTAGAAGATAATTTAATTGATGCTGTTATCGGTTTACCAGAAAATCTATTTTACGGAGTTTCAATACCAGCTACAATAGTTGTGTTTAAAAAGAATAGAGCTAGAAATGATGTGTTATTTATTGAAGCAAGTCGTGAATATGAAAAAGGTAAAAATCAAAATACATTAACAAAAGAAAATATCCAAAAAATATTAGATACATATAAAAATTATAAAGAAGTTGAAAAATATTCTCATATTGCAACTATGGAGGAAATTAAAGAGAATGAATACAACTTAAATATAAAAAGATATGTAGATACTTTTGAAGAGGAAGAAGAAATTGATATAGAAGAAACAAAGAAAAATATTGAAAAAATAAATGAAGAACTTCAAGTATTAGAAAAAGAATTACAAGAATCATTGAAAGAATTAGGATTATAAAAGGAGAATAATATGGCAATTATAAATGGAAAAAAAGTAGAAATACATTTAAAAGGCGGTTTTTCCGAAAGAAAAGGAATTAAACATTTTTCTGATATAGTTCAAATAGATGATTTGAATGAAAGAACTAGAAATAAATTGTATTCAGTAATAAGTAAAAGTTTTGATGAGTTGTATGTTGATTATGATGGAAATTTAAAAGATGAATTTGTAGAATATTTGTATAAAGAACTTTTTTCAAAAACAGAAAGAGATATTCCAATGTGGGGAAATGATTACCATTATGAAGAAGTTTTTAATACAATATATACAATTATTATACAATATGATTATGCTGATATTTTTACTTTTATTGAAGGAATTATTAAATTTCTTGATATAGCAGATAAAGCAACATACAATAGATATAATTATAAAAATGAATATATAGAAGCAATTTCAAATGTGTTTAAGAAAGAAAATGTAAATTATAGAATTATAAATGAAAAAATAACAGATATAGTCGATGAACAACAAATAAGCAGTATAGAAGAGACATTAAATAATCCATATAAAGAAGTTTCGAGGCACTATTCTAAAGCAATAGAACAATTATATAGTTTAAAAGATTTTGATAATTCAATTAAGGAATCTATATCATCTGTAGAAGCAATGTGCCAGATACTAACAAAAAACAGTAAAGCTACATTAGGAGATGCATTAAAATCATTAAAAGATAAAATACATCCAGCGATGAAAGGTGCTTTTGAAAAATTGTATGGGTATACAAGTGATGCAAATGGAATAAGACATGCAAATGGATTAGGAGAAGGAGATTCTACATTTGAAGAAGCTAAATATATGTTAATTAGTTGTTCTGCATTTGTAAATTATTTAAAAGAAAATTTTGAAGAAGGAAAATAAATATGATTGAATTGAAAATAGTTAAATTAAAGGAACTAATAAAAGAAGTTAATGAAAGAAATAAAGGGGAAAAAATTAAGAGAGTATTAAGCGTTACAAATTCGAGAGGTTTTGTGAATCAAGAGGAATATTTTGACGGAACAGTACATAGTACAGATATATCAAACTATAAAATAGTAAGAAAAAATCAATTTGCTTATAATCCTTCAAGAGTAAATGTTGGGTCCATTGATATACTTAAAAATTTTGAAGAAGGAGCTTTAAGCCCTATGTATGTGGTATTTGAAGTGGATACAACTAGATTATTGCCAGAATATTTTAAGTACTATTTTCAAACAAATAGATTTTTTGAAAATGTAAAAAATAGTACTCAAGGAAGTGTAAGAAATAGTTTAAATTTTAAGGCTTTATCTAATTTCGAAATTTTATTGCCTTCAATTGAAGAACAAGAGAAAATAGTTACTATATTAAATAATATTGATAAAATAATTAACAAAGAAAATTTAGCTATAGAATTATTAAAAAATGAAAAAAGAGGTTATTTTGAAAAGCTTTTAAAAGCAAATTTATGTCTAAAAAAACAAAAATTTTCAAAATATATAACAGAATATAATGAGAAGACATCAGATAAAATAAAATTTCCATTATATAGTTTGACAATAGAAAATGGTATTATTCCTAAAAGCGAAAAGTATGAAAGAGAGTTTTTAGTAAAAAAAACAGAAGACATGTATAAGATCGTTCCACCAAACGCTTTTGTATACAATCCAATGAATGCAAGGTTTGGAGCAATTAAAGCAAATCATGAAAAATTCGCTGTTGCTGTTTCTGGATATTATGATGTTTTTTATATGGGAACCGAAAAAACATTACAATTTTGGGAAAATTATCTGACATCTCAGATTATGCTTAAAGTATATAATTCAATTTCAAATGGAAGTTTAATAGAAAAACAAAGAGTGCATTTTTCTCAATTTACCAATATAGAAATGAGAATTCCTGAAATAGATGAACAGGAAAAAATTTCTAACATTTTAGATAAATTTGAGAAAGCAATAAATAAAAGAATAGAAGAAATGGAATGTTATAAAAATTTAAAAAAAGGTTTAATGCAAAAATTATTAACAGGAAAGGTGAAAGTAAATGTCTAAATTTAAACTAAAAATAGATACGAAGAAAATTGAGAAAGATTTAAATAAACAATTAGAAAAAATTGTTTATGAACAACAAAGAGAATTGATATTAAAAAAAGGTGATAATGAGATGACTATTTTACCACAAAAGGAAGAAGAATTATTACAAATTATTTTAAGTAAATATGATGGAAATGAAGAAATGAATGTAAATGGAAATACAGAAGAATTACCAAAAAATATGCGTTTGGGATTAAAAGATATTTTTAATACATTAAAATTATATAACTATATTTCAGAATGGAATTTTTATATAGGAGGAGAATGGTTTGTAGTACTTAATCAAGAAGGAATAGATTATTTTGGAAAGAAAGGGATGAGGCAAGAATTGTTTGAAGAACTAGCAGATAATGAAAAGAAACTATTGAAAGAAATTGTAGAAACTGAAGACAACGGTGGAAATATTTCGGAGTTGCTAGCAAATAAAGTTGATTTAGATGAAAAAGATATAGTTAGAGGTATTATAGGTTCATTGAGAAAAAACGGACTACTAAATGTAAGTTGGGCTTCAGATACAGTATATAATGCAAGTTTAACTAATCCAGGAAGAACTTATTTTGAAAGAGAGGCAAAATATTTAAAGAGAATGGAATCAAATAAAAATAATATTTATAATTTTGGAGATATAAGCATAGATAGAGGTAATTTCGTAGCTGGAGATGTCGTAAATTCAGTATTAAATGTAGATAGTCATATTGCACAAATAGAAAAAGATATTACAGATAAAGCGGAAGACAATGACAAAGAAAAACTAAAAGAAATATTAGAAGAAGCAAAAGAAATAATGGAAAATATAAACAACAATGGAATAATTGAAAAAAGAAAAGGTTTCTTCAAAAAATTAACTGAACATGCAACTAAATATGGATGGTTTTATGCAGAAATAGTTAACTTAATTGGAACAGCAGTTTTGACAAAAATTGGAGGATAGAAAATTTAATTTATGGGGGCAAATTAAATGGAAGAAAAAATACCAGTAGCTAATGAAATGTCTACAAGTCAAAGACCAGCAATAGAAGTATTACAGAAATTAGGATATAAATACATATCTGAAGAAGAAAATAAAAAGTTAAGAAACTATATTCTAACAGATGTAATATTCAAGGATATATTAGCTAAAAAATTAAACGAAATAAATAGTTATGAATATAAAGGGGAAAAATATAAGTTTTCAGCAAGTACAATAGGACAAGCTATTAAAGATTTAAATGAAGATTTAGTAACAGGAGTTATTAGTACAAATGAAAAAATATATGATTTATTAACATTGGGAAAATCTTATCAAGAGAACATGATAGATGGGACTAAAAGATCTTTTGATATAAAATACATAGACTTTGAACATCCTGAAAATAACGATTTTTATGTTACAGAAGAATTTTCGGTGCTAAGAATGAATGGTAAAGATTATGCAAGACCAGACATTGTTTTATTTGTAAATGGAATACCATTAGCAGTAATAGAATGTAAAGATGCAACAGTACCAATAATTCAAGCTATTTCTCAAAATATAAGAAATCAAAAGCCAGATTATATTCCTCAACTATTTAAATTTATACAAATAGTTATGGCAGCTAATAAAAATGAAACGAAATATGCTACTTGTGGTACACCAGATAAATTTTGGTCAACATGGAATGAACAATATGTGGAAAAACAAAATGAATTACTAGATAAAACTGTAATTGGTAGACAAGTAACAAAACAAGATAGAGATATAATTTCATTATTTGAAAAAGAAAGATTTTTAGAATTAATAAAAGACTTTATAATCTTTGAAGCAGGAACAAAGAAAATATGTAGATATCAACAATATTTTGCAGTAAAAGCAATGTTAGAAAGAATAAAACATGATAAAAAAGGAGGAGTTGTTTGGCATACACAGGGTTCAGGAAAATCAATAACAATGGTTTATATAACTAAAAAATTAATGGAAGATAAAGAAATACAAAATCCACAAGTAGTTATAGTAACAGATAGGGTAGATTTAGATAAACAAATTCATAAAACATTTAATAGAATTGGAGTAGAAGCAGCAAGAGCAACAACAGGAAATAATTTAACAGATTTAATTAAGGACGAAAAAGTCAGAGTCATAACAACTGTTGTTAATAAATTTGAAACAGTGGTAAAATCAGGAGTTTCAGTAGATGCACCGAATACATTTATTTTAGTTGATGAAGGACATAGAACTCAATATGGTGAAATAAATAGAAGGATGCAAGAAGTATTCAAAGGAGCAATATATATTTCTTTTACAGGAACACCAATTATGAAAAGAGATAGAAATATATTTGATAAATTTGGAGGCTTAATACATAAATATTCTTTAGATGATGCTTTAAAAGATAAAGCTATAGTTCCATTGATATATGAAGGAAAAATGGTTGACCAAGAAGTTTCAAAAGAAGCTATCGATATGAGACTAGATATGTTAACAAGAAACCTTACAGAAGAACAAAAAACAGATGTAATGAAAAAATGGAGTAGATTTGAAAAGGTTGCTTCTTCTGAACAAAGATTAGAATTAATTGCATGGGATATAGCTAAAAATTATAATGAAACATTAAAAGGAACAGGTTTTAATGCAATGCTTGCATGTAACAAAAAAATAGAGGCAGTAAAATATTATAACATTTTTAGAGAGGAATTTCCTGAATTAGAAGTTGCAGTTGTAATATCTCCACCTGATATGCGAGAGGGAGAAGGAAGTATTGATGAAGATACTAATGACATTGTAAAGAAATTTTATATTAATGCTCTTTCAAATTATAAAAATGAAGAAGAATATGAGGAAACTATAAAATCTAAATTTATAAACGGAGATATAGATATACTTATTGTTGTAGATAAACTACTTACAGGATTTGATGCACCAAAAGCTTCAACATTATATTTAGATAAACAAATAAAAGAACATAATTTATTACAAGCTATAGCAAGAGTAAATAGACTTTGTGATGGAAAAGATTATGGTTATATAGTTGATTATAGAGGACTATTAGGAGAACTAGATAAAGCATTAACAATGTATCAAGAAGCAGGACTAGAAGAATTTAATGAAGAAGATATTAAATCATCTGTTTATTACATTGATACAGAAATAAACAATATGTTTGAAGCATATGAAAAACTTAAAGAGATATTTAAAGATATAAAAAATAAAAATGATTTAGAAGAATATGAAGTGCTTCTAGAAGATGAAAAAATAAGAAAGGACTTCTATGATAAACTGTGTAAATTTGGAAGTATGTTAGGAATAATTTTACCAAGTGACCAAGCTTATTACAAAGTTGGAAAAGAAAAAATAAGTGAATTAAGAAAAGCATTAGCATTTTACCAAAAATTAAGAGCAACAGTAAAGTTAAGATACTCTGAAACTATAGATCATAAAGAATATGAAGCCAAAATGCAAAAATTATTAGACAATTATGTAGTTGCAAAAGAAATGATGAGAATAACAGAACCAGTAGATATAACAGATGCAGAAAATTTTGATAAAGAATTAGAAAAAATGGGAACAGATAGAGGAAAAGCAGATACTATTAGAACAAGGTTAACAAGAACTATAAGTGAAAAATCAAAAGAAGATCCAGCTTATTATAAGAAATTTTCTACAAGAATAGAAGAAACTATTGAAGCATATAGGAATAGAAGAATTACAGATAGTGAGTATTTACAGAAAATGCAAGATATCAAAGAAGATTTTAGAAAAGGAAACTCTGGAATTGTTTACCCATCTAATATAACAACAGAAAATTCGAGAGCCTTTTATGGAGTAATATATGATAAATTAATTCCAATAATGAAAGAAAATGCTAATATTGAAGAAATTGGAGAAATAGCTTTAACAATTCAAAGAGAAATTGAAAGTAAAATAAAAAGAGATTGGCATTATAATACAGATATTCATAATGAAATTGCACAAGCAATCGACGATACAATATTTATGTATGCAACAAGAAAAAATATTAATTTAGATCTTGAGGAATTAGACAAACTAATAGAGGAAATTATAAATATAGCACTAATGAAATACTAATTGTCTAGGAAGGGTGAAACATGGAAAAGGATTTTATTGAATCTAATGGAGAAAAGATATATTTTTATGTTCAAAGAAAAAATGTGAAAAATATAAATTTAAAAGTAAACATAGATAAAAAAGTAACTTTGTCAATACCAATGAAAATGCCAATAGATAAAGCAAAAGACTTTGTTAAGAAAAAAGCAAATTGGATAAAAAAGCAACAAGACTTTTATGATATATTTGCAGAGCAAAAAGAAAATATAACTTTTGAAGATGGAGAAACAGTATATTTATTAGGAAAACAATATAAAATGAAAATCATTTCAGATAATCATAATAGTGTTGTTATAAATAATAAATATATTGAAATTCATATAAGAGAAAAATATATAGACAATAAAAATTATATAAAAAAAGTTTATGAAAAATGGTTAAAACAGTATGCCTTAAAT
>CAKPKZ010000038.1 GCA_934167435.1 uncultured Clostridia bacterium
TTTTCTCCCATGAAAATACCCCCTTAAAGTATACACTCTTTTTTATTTTGTGTCTACTTTAGGGGGTATAGTTCAAATTACTTCTCCCTTTATTTTGTTAATGTTGCTGGGCTCTTTGTAATATCTAATTTGTATCCTGATGGTACTGTTATCGTTCCGGTATATGCTGTTGTTGCATTTGCACTAATTCCAATTGCTATAGTTGAACCAGTTAATACCCCATCATATACAGATATTTTACCAGTTGTTGTATTAGTTTTAACAATTGCCGCTGCACCGTTCCCCGTTATTGCAGGTGATGTTTTACTTACTGTTCCATCATCTACTCCTATGGTTATATTACCAGTTGTCGCTTGTATAGCTGGCGCTGCTGTTCCTGTTGCAATAACTTTTCCAGACTTAACTATAACATTCCCCCCTGCTGTTTTTAATGCAACAGACGTTCCTGTAACATTAGGAACAGTTGTAGATGTACTTGTATCCGTTCCTAATACAATTGTACCAGTAGTGACATTTATACCAACACCTGAAGTTCCATTAGCTCTTATCATTCCTCCAATTATATTTACAGTACCACTTGTCATATCTATTCCTTTTCCTGTTGCACCTGATGCTGATACATCTATATTATTAGTACTATCATTTATAGTAACAGTTCCTTTTGTACCATCAATGCCATAAGTAACTCCACTTATCCCTTGAGAAATAGCATATTTATTTGCATTTGTTTTTTCGTATTCCAAAGTACCTTCTCTAAAAGTTATTCCCGCACCTGATGTTCCTTTAATATTTACTCCAGCCAATTTAATATTGGCTGCTCCTTGTAAATTCATTCCTGTTTTTCCTGCAACCCAGACTAGGTTACTTAATGAAATAACAGATATTTCACTACTAGATGGTTTATATATACCTGCAGCAACTCCAGTTATTTTTACATATCCAGTCGCCGTTAAGTCTGCTTTTCCTTGTAATGAAATTGCATATCCACTACTACTTGCTGTAATTTCGGAATTACCTAAATATAAAGAACTTCCTGTATAAGAGTATACTACCGTAGTTGTAGACGTAGCCTTAACATTTACTAATTTTAAACTTCCATAATTTTCTATTACTGTAGCACTTCCAGCATCACATGTATATCCATTTCCTTTCCATGTAACTATTGAACCTGAACTAATTCTGGCAACCTTTGTAGTTTGATTAATATTAGCAATTTGTGTAATTTCCGCATTTTTTCCTGAACATTCGATTGCAGATTGCATAGTATGATATTTAACATCCCCAATTTCTGCTACAGGTATATTAGAACTAGTATCAACTTTAACTAAATAAGCACTATGCTCAGTTGTTGAAGTTGTATTATCTAAGTGGACCATATATCCTCCTCTAACCCTTGTTATTAAACATTCATTTATTAATCTATCAGTTCCACCTGTTAACATTCCATTATAAAAATTAACTGCTTTATAATCCTCTCTTCCTGATATTGCATATTTCCCACCTTTTATATGTGGCAAGCCTGTATTAAGTCCATCTGTAGACTTTCCTATTGTAAGAGTTCCAGTATTTCCAAATGCAACCCCTACTCCATCTTCTGCTGTTGCTTCTACTACACCCCAATTTATTGTAATATTTTGGCTTACTCCACTACAATTTATTCCAAAATCACCGCCACTTATAGTTCCAGAATTAATAATTACATTTCCTTCAGAAAAATAACTTCCTATTCCCGCAAATGTTCCTTTAATGGTTGAACTAGAAATACTAACTGTAGCATTAGATCCAACTTGAATTGCAACATTTCTTTCTCCTGTGCATTCAATTGTCCCACTGTTTGTTACACTTAAAGTACCATTATTTAATATTACTCTACCATTATATTTAATGCTCTTTCCGTTCATATCTATTGTTACATTTTTTTCTGCTTTTATATTTGCTTCTTCTGTTTCTGTAACAGAATTTAAAACCTTTATATTATAAGTATCATTTGTACTATTACATGCTTCTTTTAAAGTTGTTTCATAATATGGAGATATTGACGTTCCATATATATAATAATTTGCTGGTTTCACTGTAAAGCTTCCTGCATAAGTAGTTGCCCCATTTCCAGCTACATCTTTAACCCAAATATAATATGTTCCTTCACTATTAGGTGTAAAGAATACTCCTACACTTTTTGAAACAGATACAGGGAACCATGTATTTGTAGTACTAGATTTAGTAGTATTTGTAGAACTTGTAGATGTAGGCGCTGTAGTAGTTGTTGTAACAGCCCAATAATTAACTCCTGATTCATTATCTGTTAATCCTAATACCCTTTGATTTTTAGCTGTTGAAACACCCGCTGTAGTAGTTGTTCCCGTTTGAGTTACTGTTGGTGCTGTATTATCTAAGTAAAATGCATTACTTCTCTTTATAGTTTTATTTCCAGCATTGTCTTTTGCTAATATCCATAAATACCAGTTACTACCTGTTCCTGTATTTTTAGTTATAGCTTTTCCACTTGTGAATGTAGTAGAAAATGTACTTTCTGCTGGTGCTGTTGTACTTTGTGTCCATTGATATTTAAGGCTACTTGTATTCACACCTGAACCACTATCTGTTACTGTAACAGTTGTACTTTGAGATTTAGCATATGTTGTATTTCCATTTGTTCCAAATGTTACTGTTGGTGCTGTTTCATCAGCAAAGTTTGATGTATAACTTCTATTTCCTGTACTTCCTTTTGGAATAGATACAGATGTTATATTTCCACTTGTTGTTATATATGCTGCTGTTCTATTAGCTTCTGTACAACCGTCATATAATAATATAGATGCATAACAATTAGCAGTTGGTTTACAAGTTGTAGATGTACTTGCATTTGAATTATACGTTCCATCTAAATTATATATCCTCCACCTAATATTTCCTAGATTTGTTCCTGTTAATGTATAAGTTGTATTCGCTTTTAAATATATAAATTCACTAAAAACTGAATTAGGATATGTTGTATTTTTTTCAACAGCTCCTGTATTATAATTCGTAAAACCTGAATACCATCTTTTTAGCAAAATTTTCTCAGTCCAACCTTTAAATGTATATCCTGTTTTTGTTGGGTTAGTTAATGTGAAAGTTGCTGTATTAATAGTATATGATGATACACTTGTAGCAGCTCCAACATATGATATAGGATAAGTAGTTGCTGTCCATTTTGCATACAATGTTACTGTTGCACCATTTGTACTTGCTAAATTTGTTACACTTGCTGAATTTGCATAGCTTGTTCCTGTACCATCTGCTTTTGTATTCCATCCATTAAATGTATATCCTATCTTTACAAACTCATTTGCTGTTAATGCTTTAGCTACATTATATGTATGAGAGCTACTTTCCGTACTTCCAACTGTTGCTCCATTTCCATCATATTTTACAGTATATGTATTTGCTGTCCATTTTGCATATAAAGTTATATCTTTTGCAGGTCTATAGGTACTTCCACCATTTCCAATTTTCGAAGTTAAACCAGAGTCACTATACCACCCAGCAAATGTATATCCAGTTCTTGTTGGCGTAGGTAATGTTATTGTAGGTTGTCCCCAATCTGCATACAATGTTACAGAACCATTATTAGTTGATGTTAAATCTCTTGCTACTCCACTATTATAATAATATAATGGTATATTGCTATAAGTTCCTTTTACTAAAATTGGTCTAAATTTAATATTTAATGATGCATTTGCATATATTGTCCAAAAACTTCTTGTTAAGTTACTATGACCAGTTGTAGTACTTTTAGATTTAATATTAATATAATTTCTACCTATACCTATATTATTAATACTAACCGTACTAGCAGATGCAATTTGCGCTGTATCAGTTCCATTATCGCTTGAAGGATAATATGCAGGTGAACCCGTATTTGTTTTACTCTTTACATCTAGTATGGCTACATAATTAGTATTTGCTTCAATTTCACTATTAGATTTGAAAAATAAATTAGACCATATAGTAGATGAAGTTGTATTACTTTTATTAATTGTTAATGTACCATCACTATTTATAGTTGTATTGCTAACATTACGCAAATTTGTAAATTCATACATATTCTTTCCGCCTAAAGTCCAACCCATAAATAGTTGATTTGCCACACTATCACTAACTGCGTTTCCACCATTAGTAGAATATTTTACAGTATATTTTTTAGAAAATGCATTAGCTGTTAATGTTGTATCTTTACCATATTGTGTAGAAATGCTTGCCATTGTTCCGGTTCCACCATTTGAATCAAATAGTATTTTATAATTATTTGCTGTCCAATTCGCAGTATAAGTTTTATTTCCTGTAGAACCTTTTGGTATTGTTACTGTTGTTTGTTTTGTTGTTCCATTGCTTCCTGTCCATCCTGCAAATGTATATCCTGTTCTTGTAGGATTTTTTAGGGTTATTGTATTAGTTGTAATATTATAACTTGTTGGATTTCCAGAAACAGTTCCTCCATTTAATGTATATCCTATTTTATATGTTATTAATGTTCCAGAGAATTTTGCAGTTATACTTGTAGCTGCAGTTATTGTACCAGTTGTAGATGACCAACCTGTAAAGTTTGATGTATAACCTGTTACAGATTTTGTCGAAGCTGTTACTGTTCTTCCATCACTTAATTTAAACGTTTTATCACTTGTACTGTATGTAGTATTATTCTTTGGCACAATTACACTACTTGCTGATACACTTCCATATGTTGCAGAGTCAGCTTTAAATGAAATTGTATAAAAATATACCAATAAATTAAGATTACTTGCTCCTAATGTTCCTTTTTGAGTATATGCTACATTTACACCATCTAGTTGTAATCCATATATTTCCCACGAAGTTCCATAGTTTGATGAGCCTCCATAATCAGCTACATATCCTTTATCTACTCCTCCTATTTTTAATCCTGCTTTTATTCTTCCTTGATAACCAGACCAATAAGTTGTTCCGTCAACATTATAATTTAAATCTATATTATATTGATTAATTTTCCACTGTGCATACAATGTTACTGTTGCTCCATTTGTACTTGTTAAATTTGTTACACTTGCTGAATTCGCATAGCTTGTTCCTGTGCCATCAGCTTTTGTGTTCCATCCATTAAATGTATATCCTGTTCTTGCAAATCCATTTGTTGTTAATGCTTTAGCTACATTATATGTATGAGAACTACTTGCAGTACTTCCTGATGTTGCACCATTTCCATCGTATTTTACAGTATATGTATTTGCTTTAGTTTGAGCATAATATGTTGTATTTACTCCTGGTACAGGTGTTGTTGTTGCAATTTTGGTTCCACCAGTTTTTGCTGTAAACCACCCATTAAATGTATATCCTGTTCTTGAATAAGCTGGTAATGTTGCTAATGTTAATCCATAATTTTTAGTTTCTGTTAATACAACTTTTCTTATATCTATATTTGAAAATGTGTATGTTTTTCCTGATGTATTAACATCTAATCTAATATAGTATGTTCCTGATTGAGCTGGAGTAAACCTATAATTATTATTAGAATCCATACGAATATATGTGCTAGTAGAACCATTTAAAAGTAAAAATGCTTCTACTGAATTTCCCCATGTTCCAGAAGTTGCAGAAGTTGTACAAGTAAATTCGTATTGTGTATTAGCTTCTAAATAAACTCTACCAGTTGTATTTCCCCAACCATCACTTGCATTTGCAGTAACAGTTACTACTCCATTTGATATAGAATATGTCATATTATGATCTGTTGTACTTGAACGATTTTCTAATCCGTATACTAAATTATCTGATAAATAAGTTATATTTACAGCTGGTACTTCAATATTTGTGCTAGAACATATCTGTTTATTTCCTAATGTATCATAAGTATAAACATGAGTAGTATATGTTCCATATTCGTTTTTGTGATCTGTTACATTAACTCTATAATGCCAAGTTCCATTTCCTAAGTTCTCACCTTTTGCAGTATCATTTGTTGTCTCCCACCAATTAGCTTGTATATCATCTTGTCCGTTATTTTGTGTCCATGTTGGGAACAGAACTCTATCAACTCCTGTACTATCTGTTACACCATATACATATACGTCATATCCTGTTGCTGTTATATTTTTTACCTCACAACTAGTTGCAGTAGGTGCTTTTCTATCTATTTTTACTTCTTTACTCGTTGCTATATTTCCATTTTCTACAACATCTGTGCACACATTTGTATTTATAACTACTTTTTGTGTATTATCTTGCTTTGCTGCTGTTGTTACTACTAATGTATATACTGTTCCACTTGTTTTTGTAAATGTTCCTTTTGTTCCATTTGTTACTGTTATATCTTCTGTAGTAAATCCTGTTACTTCCTCACTCCATGTAAATGTATATGTTATACTACTTGCGTTTGTTGGACTTTTATTTGGATTTGCTGTTATTGTACATGTTGGAGATTTTCTATCTATTTTTACTTCTTTACTTATTGCTGCATTTTCATTTCCTGCTATATCTGTGCATTTTCCTGCTGCTACATTTATTGTTTGTGTATTATCCTGATTTGCTTGTGTTGTTACTACTAATGTATATACTGTTCCACTTGTTTTTGTAAATGTTCCTTTTGTTCCATTTGTTACTGTTATATCTTCTGTAGTAAATCCTGTTACTTCTTCACTCCATTTAAATGTATATGTTATGCTACTTGCATTTGTTGGACTTTTATCCGGATTTGCCGTTATTATACATGTTGGAGTTACTCTATCTATTTTTACTTCTTTATTTACTGCTATATTTCCATTTCCTGCTATATCTGTACATTTTCCTGCTGCTACATTTATTGTTTGTGTGTTATTCTGATTTGCTTGTGTTGTTACTGCTAATGTATATTCTGTTGCACTTTTAGCTGTAAATATTCCCTTTGTTCCATTTGTTACTGTTATATCTTCTGTAGTAAATCCTGTTACTTCCTCACTCCATTTAAATGTATACACTATACTACTTGCATTTGTTGGATTTTTATCTGGGTTTGCTGTTATTGTACATGTTGGTGCTTTTTTATCTATTTTTACTTCTTTTGTTATTTCTTCACTTGTATTTCCTGCATTATCTGTTAATGTACCAGCTGGTATAGTTATTTTTATATTTCCTTCGAAATCATCTTTATTAATTGTAAATTTAACTTTATTGTTTTCGTTTTCTATCCAATCCCATGTTACATCAGAACCATTTTCTAGCTTGTTGTTATTTTTATCTGTTACAGTTATTATGTTTTCTAGCTTGCTGTAATCAATATCGCTTACTAATCCACTAAATAAATCTTCATTTTTTAAAGTAAATGTTATACTATCTGCATTTGTTGGGTTCTTGTCTGGCTCTGCTGTTATTGTACATGTTGGTGCTATTGTATCAATCCATATCTCTACCGATTGTTTTTTTCCTCCAACTTCTACTTGTGCAGTCCATTTACCATTTTCAATATTGTTATTATATAAAATTAAAGCTGTATTCTCTTTATCAAAATTATATGTTGTAGTAACTTTGCTAGGACTTGTTAAACTTACTTCTTTCTCACCATCCTTAGTTCCATCTGGCCAATTTGCAATTATTGTTAAAGGTAATTTATTAGTCCAAGTTCCTTCTTGGTATATATTTTTTTCGCTATCTTTAACCACGATAATTAACTTTTGTCCTAATTTTTCTACTTGGTCTTTATAAATATTATCAATATTATCTGTGCTAGAATATTCTAATTGCACTTTTTTAACACCTTTTTGTTGTGCTTGTTGTGTATTTACATTTGCCATATAAACACCAACTCCCACAGTTAAAAAGAACATCATTGCAATAAGCACAAATAATGTTACAGATCCTCTCTCACCTTTCCTTATGAAGTTTTTGTCTCTTGTTTTAATCTTATTCATATAACTTCTCCTTATAAAAATAACTTGTTAATATTATTGTATATTCTTATTTTACTTAAATCAATATAATAAAATTGGTAGTGTATTCCATAACTTTTATGGCTATACGGAGCCTCACATTTGTCGTTTTTTGCAGTTTTGTTAAATCTTCTTTACATTTCTGTTACATTTTCTTTCAAAAATCCGTGTAATGCGTGCTTGCGTAAGATTGTATGTATATTTGTAATAAAAAACAGATAAGATTATAAATAATCTTACCTGTTTTTTATTAGTCTACATCAGAAACTTGTTCTAATTCTTTTTCTGTATTTATTTTTATGTTTTGGTATACTTGCATTCCTGTTCCTGCTGGGATTAATTTACCAATTATAACATTTTCTTTTAATCCTATTAAGTCATCTGTTTTTCCTTTTATTGCAGCTTCTGTAAGAACTCTTGTTGTTTCTTGGAATGATGCAGCAGACAAGAAGCTATCTGTTGCAAGAGATGCCTTAGTAATACCAAGCAATACTCTTTTTCCAGTTGCTGGGCGTTTACCTTCTGCAACTGCTTTTTCATTCATATATTCAAATTCATACATATCTACTAATGATCCTGGTGACATAGTTGTATCTCCGTTATCTTCGACTCTAACTTTCTTAAGCATTTGTCTTCCAATAACTTCAATATGTTTATCATTTATATCAACACCTTGGTTTCTGTATACTTTTTGAACTTCTGAAATTAAGTATTCGTATACTCCCTCTGGACCTTTTATTCCTAATATTTCATTTGGATTTATTGATCCTTCTATAAATGGTGTTCCTGCTTCTACTATATCTCCATCTTTAACTTTCATTTTAGATCCAAATGGAATTACGTATGTTCTTGAATCGTCTTTTGATGTTACTACTATTTCTTTTTTCTTCTTTGATTCTTTTATTTTTACTTTACCATCAATTTCAGAAATTATTGCAACACCTTTTGGTTTTCTTGCTTCAAATAATTCTTCAACTCTTGGAAGACCTTGTGTAATATCTGCAACACCTGCAACACCACCAGAGTGAATTGTTCTCATTGTAAGCTGTGTACCTGGCTCACCTATTGATTGTGCAGCTATTATACCTACAGACTCACCTATTGAAACTAAATCTCTTCTTGCAAGTCCCATACCATAACATTTTTGACATACACCATGTCTTGATCTACATCCAAGTACTGAACGTACTTCTACTTTTTCTATTCCTGCTTCTACTATTTTTTCAGCAATATCTTCATTAATCATTGTATTTGTATCTACAATAACTTCTTTTGTTTCTGGATTTATAATATCATTTATTACATATCTGCCTATTAATCTTTCTTTTAGTTTTTCTATAATTTGATTTCCGTCTTTTATGTCATAAATAATTATTCCATCATGTGTTCCACAGTCATGTTCTCTAACAATTATATCTTGAGAAACATCAACCAATCTTCTTGTTAGGTATCCTGAATCGGCTGTTCTTAAGGCTGTGTCTGAAAGTCCTTTACGAGCTCCATGTGCAGAAATAAAGTATTCCAATGCGTCAAGTCCTTCTGCAAATGATGACTTAATTGGTATTTCAACCGCTTTACCAGTTGTACTTGCCATAAGTCCACGCATACCGGCAATTTGTCTTAATTGGTTCATATTACCACGGGCTCCTGATTTAACCATCATATAAATTGGGTTTAAATCGTCAAAGTTATCTTCCATGGCATTACTTACGTCTTTAGTTGTTTTCTCCCAAATTTTAATAACTTCGTTGTATCTTTCTTCATTTGTTATTAATCCTCTTGCATATTGTTTTCTAATGTTTTCAATTTTACTGTCTGCGTCTTCTAATAACTCTTTCTTAGCAGCTGGCACTTGTACATCACTCATAGAGAATGTAATTCCTGCAACTGTAGAGTATTTAAATCCTAATGCTTTTATATAGTCTATTACTTCTGCAGATTCTGATAATCCATGTTTTCTTATTGTTCTTTCTATTATTGTTCCCATTGTTTTTTTCATAACTGGGAAACTAATTTCATATTGGAATGGATCTTCTTTTCTGTCAATAAATCCTAAGTCTTGTGGAATTCCTTTATTAAATATAATTCTACCAACACTTGTTTCTATTTTTTTAGTTTTTATTTCTCCGTCAATTTCTTTTGTTATTCTTACAAAGATTTTTGCATGTATTCCAACGTCGTGGTTTTCAAAAGCTATTATAGCTTCTTCTGGATCTTTGTAATAAGAACCTTCTCCTTTTTGTCCGTCTAATGTCATTGTTAAATAATAACTACCTAAAATCATATCTAGTCTAGGTACTGCAACTGGTTTTCCGTCTTGTGGTTTAAGTAAGTTATTTGTTGCTAACATTAAATATCTTGATTCTGCTTGTGCCTCTGGTGATAATGGTAAATGTACAGCCATTTGGTCACCATCGAAGTCAGCATTAAATGCCTCACAAACTAATGGGTGAAGTTTTATTGCTCTACCTTCAACTAGAACTGGTTCAAACGCTTGGATACCAAGTCTATGTAGTGTTGGAGCACGGTTTAACATTACTGGGTGATCTTTTATAACGTATTCTAATATTTCCCATACTTCTGGTCTTAGTCTTTCTACCATTCTTTTTGCATTTTTTATATTTTGTGCAATTCCACGGCTTACTAATTCTTTCATTACAAATGGCTTAAATAATTCAACTGCCATTTCTTTTGGAAGACCGCATTGATAAATATTTAGTTCTGGTCCAACAACTATAACTGAACGTCCAGAATAGTCAACACGTTTTCCTAATAAGTTTTGACGGAAACGACCTTGTTTTCCTTTTAACATGTCAGATAATGATTTTAGTGGTCTATTTCCAGCACCTGTAACTGGTCTTCCTCTTCTTCCATTATCAATTAAAGCATCTACAGATTCTTGAAGCATTCTTTTTTCATTTCTAACAATAATTTCTGGTGCTCCAAGTTCTAATAATCTTTTTAATCTGTTATTTCTGTTTATAACTCTTCTATATAAATCATTTAAGTCAGATGTTGCAAATCTTCCACCATCTAATTGAACCATTGGTCTTAATTCTGGTGGAATTACAGGAACAACATTCATTATCATCCATTCTGGCTTATTTTTTGATATTCTAAAAGATTCTACTGTATCTAATCTTTTTATAAGTTTTGCCTTTTTTTGTTCACTTGCTGATTCTAATTCTTTTTTTATTGAAGCAGATAATTTTTCTATATCAATTTCTTCTAAAAGTTCTCTTAATGCTTCTGCTCCCATTTTTGCTTTAAATGAATTTCTACCGTATTTTTCTTCTGCTTCATGATATTCTTTTTCATTTAAAACTTGGCATTTTTCTAGTCCTGTATTTCCTTTGTCAATTACTACATAAGATGCAAAATATATTATTTTTTCTAAGTTTCTTGGTGAAATGTCTAACATTAAAGCAATTCTACTTGGTATACCTTTAAAATACCATATATGTGCTACTGGTGCAGCAAGTTCTATATGTCCCATTCTCTCACGTCTAACTTTTGCTTTTGTTACCTCAACACCACATCTATCACAAACTATACCTTTATAACGAACTCTTTTATATTTACCACAATGACATTCCCAGTCCTTTGTTGGTCCAAATATTCTTTCACAAAATAAACCATCTTTTTCTGGTTTTAATGTTCTATAGTTTATAGTTTCTGGTTTTTTTACTTCACCTTTTGACCATTCTCTTATTTGTTCGTCTGATGCAATTCCTATTTTTAATTTATCAAAAATATCTAATTCGTCCACTATTTAATTTCCCCCTAAATTGTAATATTGGGTAATTTCAAAACAGAATTGGAGACTATCCACCGAAAGCACAATTCCTTTAGGTCGCTCCTTTTCTTTTTGAAATTTATTTAATTATAAAATTTTGTTATTCAATAATATCTTCATCATTATCTAAATTGTCACTTGCTAAGTCATTGTCGAAAATATCATCTTCGCCCTCATCGTCAAGTTCTTCAAATAGTTCATCACTATCTTCATTTATATCATCTATTAACATTTCTTCACTGTCTTCTTCATATCCTTGTGCTAATTCGTCGTCATCAACAACTTCTTCTTCATTTAGTAATTTTTTATCTCTTTCTGGATCATATTCTATTCCGTCTTCTATGTTTTCTTTTAACTCTAGTTCTTTGTCGTCTTCTGAATATAATCTAACATCTAATCCTAAAGATTGAAGTTCTTTTATTAATACTTTAAAGCTTTCTGGAACTCCTGGTTCTGGTATATTTTCTCCTTTTACAATAGCTTCATATGTTTTTACACGTCCTACAACGTCGTCTGATTTAACTGTTAACATTTCTTGTAATGTATAAGCTGCTCCATATGCCTCTAATGCCCAAACTTCCATTTCTCCGAAACGTTGTCCACCAAATTGTGCTTTACCACCAAGAGGTTGTTGTGTAACTAATGAGTATGGTCCAGTTGAACGAGCATGTATTTTATCATCTACTAAGTGATGTAGTTTTAACATGTACATTACACCAACTGTAATTGGTTTATCAAATGGATCACCAGTTCTACCATCATATAGAATTGAT
>CAKPKZ010000039.1 GCA_934167435.1 uncultured Clostridia bacterium
ATCCCTGTCAGCTACACCAAAATGCACTTATTTATAAGTGTATTTTTTTAACTTGCTAATTTATTTTCCGGCCTAATGTCTTGTATTCTTATTTTTATTACATTGTTAAAATATTTATCATTTTCTGCAATAAGTTTTTGTAATTCAGGCTCACTATTTTGTTGTCTGTATAATTTCAACATTTCATTTCTCTTTCTTTCTTCTGTAATGTGTATATAATATTTTCTTGTTGTGTCAAAATCAGCATGTCCCATAATAACATGTAATACTTCAGGAGGCATACCTAAAGTTGAGCATAGTGTTGCAAATGAATGTCTTAAACCATATGTAGTAAGATGTTCTAAATTATATTTTTTTATAAATTGTGGCATTTTATTTGTTAAATTTTCAGAAACAAAAGGTCTTCCATCTTGATTCAAGAATACATATTCATTTTCATCCCATTTTTTACCTAATTTTTGATATTCTGCCATTCTAGATGCTTTGATTTGTAATAATACTCTTTTTAGTCTAGGATGCATTGGTAAATCTCTGTAACTTTCGGCAGTTTTTAATTCTCCATCTCCTCTTGCATGACCGATTTTATTCATATTTTCATCATATAAAATAGTATCTTTATAAGCATTATTGATATGTACAATATCCTTCTCAAAATCAATAGCACACCATTTAAAGCCACAAGCTTCCTCTGGCCTTGCTCCTGTCAAAAGTATAGATTCAAATAGATATACCCATTGTCTTTTATCTTTTTCAAATACATCTAACCAGATTTCTTGCCTATCTTGTTCCAAATGTTCTATTTCAATTCCTAATGATTTCTTATCGCTAATAATTTCAATCTTTTCTGCTGGATTATCTGCTCTTAATTTTTCTTTTATAACAAGATCTAATGACAATTTTAAAACAAGCCTAATATCCTTTAAATATTTGGGTGAATAGTCTAATGTATCAAAATGTTCTTGTATCTGTTCTTGTGTAATAGTTGTAGCATCAAAATTACCGAAATATGGTAATACTTGTATTTTTGCAGTTCTCCAATAATATGTGACTGTCTTTGGACTTATTTTTTTCTTCTTTTTTACACCATTAGACTCTGACTGCTTCTTTTTTTGCTTTATCATTTTTTCAACATATAATGAAATAGGATATTTTATTTCATCTTTTTTATTTTCTCTGTTCCCATTTGCTTTTAGCTGATTATTTCTTACACATTCCATATATTCGTCAAATTTATTTAATTCTATTTGACACTCTGGGCTAAAAACTTGGACATTAGCGAATTCCTTGTTTTTCTGTAATTCAATATATTTAAGAAGAATTGCTTCAGCTAGTCTTTTTCGTGCAACTTCTTCATTAGCTCCATACTTTGAAATTCTAGGGTTCGGCACACCTTTAATATTTAGTTGAAGAGTAACACGAGCCTCCTTTCCATTTTTCTTATTTCTAATACTAACTTGTCCTTTTGGTACTCTTTCTTTTTTTATTTTTGCTCTTGTTTGACTTCTTATTTTTTCCATTTTTGCTCCTTCCATAAAAAAGGCATAATAAAAGCAAACAAATTTAAGTTAATAAGTCTATTAAATTTGCTTATATTTTAATATATTATTTATATAAAAATCAACGGTCGAAACTTAATAAGTATATTTGCCGTAATTGTTAGAAAACCATTTAGGTAAAGCCTCTTTGTCTATAATAATTTTCCTTTTTAACTTTATTGCTGGGAATCCATCCATTTTTACGAATTCCAGCATAGTGTTTCTTCCAACACCCAATAATTTTGCTGCTTCGTCTACTGTAACACTTAATCTATCATTGTTATCCAATATTATCACATCCTTTTTCCCTAACTTCTTAATTTCTAATTACTTTAATTTTAGTATTCAAAGAGATACTTTATCTTTATCCAGAATCGGCTTTGATTATTTTGGTTAATTTTTTGTCTACACTATTTGAATATAACAATTCTATTAGAAGTCTATTAAACATTCTAAATGCCTCCTTTCTATTAAAATGTATAAAGACAGATAAGAGCTTGTCTTATCTGCCTTATGAATTAATGATTTCTTTATAATAAGCCCTCTATTATATATAAATGTGATTACTTATAAAAAAATCTACCCAAAATATAATTTTTTTAATTAAACTTTCTTACAGCCAAAAAATTCAACTGTAATTTTCTTTAAATTCCTTTTTAAGTGTTTTTTCTATTTCAGCTATATTCTTATTTTGTATTTTAAACATTTCGTCTATATCAAGCATACAATTCCATCCAGGTGCAATAACTATGTCTAAACACATATTAATTTGTTCTTTACTTAAACCAAAGTATTTAAGCGTAGTACAAAAATATACTGAAAAGAAATATATAAAACACCAATCATTTAAATTAAATTCTTTTATTTTTTCAAACTTCCCTTCTGTAAGTATATTAGAAATTAATTTATTAAAATCCTGTTTTCCTTGTTTTTGCATTAAGTATGTAAAATAATAATTATTCATATGTTTTCCCTCCCTTCAATACTAATTTTATATAAATTATTTTAAAAAGGGAATGCTCGAAAATGAAAAAAATAAATTCTTTCTAGCCATTGAAGGTGAATGCTTTGATAAGAGTTTTAATTTTTTGAAAAGCAAAAAACACCTTAATTGGTGTTTTAATTTTTTTAATAAATTGTAACTTATTCTTTTGATATTATTTTTTAGCTTTTTTTCAAAAAGCATCTTACATTCCATATTTTTCTTTTATATAAAGAATATCTTCTATTGATTTATCTATATTAAATCTTCCATTTCCAACAGGATAAAATACTGAATAGCAATTGTATTTTTTTCCATTAATATCTTTTTTAAATACTTTTTTTCTGCATTGGGATACAGATATTTTTTCATTTAGAAAGACCGAACTTACTTGATTTCCAAATAAAATAACAACTTTAGGATTTATAATTTCTATCTCCTTTTCTAACAAACATAAATATTCCTTATAAATGCTATCAGGTAATTCTCTTGCATCAACTTGTGTACATTTTCCTAAATTAGTAATAAAATATTTATTTTTTTTTACATTGTCATAAACTTCGTTTGCAAATTTTTCTGTCCATTCATTCCCTTTGATACTTTTAATCTTATTATAGATATTTTCATCTAATAATCCTAATTTATTAAATAGATTCCATATATTTTTAGTTCCTATCCATGGAGCTTTTAGCCCTTTCCAATCTTTTGAAGCAGCAATATTTCTTTTGGTGGGGTTCATAAACACAAAACATATTTCTGGATTTTTATCACATCCACCATTATAAATTGAATCTAATTCTTTAGCCCCATATTTTAATTGTAACTCATCATAATATTTTTTTAGTTCTTCCAAATTCATCATATTTCCTCCATTATCCATATATCAGTTTTTTCTGAAAATTACTATTTTATTTTTTCATATATTATCATAAAAACAAATAACATTCAACTAAAAATAGAATATCATTATAGCTACTAAAATCTTATTCTACTGTATTCATATTTAAATATAAAATTATCAAATTAATTCCTTCATTACCGTTTGAAAAATAGTTTAACTTAATTATTTTCAAAACTAGTCTATAAATTCAAAAAAACTGTATAGGTTTGTAGGATAGGTGACACTACCGTGTCATCTACCTACCTGCACTACTTTAACTAGCATTTCTATCTTCAAAAAGCATTTAAAAATCAGCATTTCTTTGTTTTTGAACATAGCATTTTTTTTAACATAAAAGATTACATTAATAAGGCTATTTTTGCATACTATATTTTTTAAAAGTCACTTAATTTTTATTTCGTAAAATATATATTTCTGTGTATTATTTTCAAAATATTCTTCTTTATTATCAAAAATAACACATAAAAAACATTGGAAAAACCAATGTTTTTTACGAATTAAATACAATCATTTAAATGTTTTATTTATTTTCTATAAATTTTTGTAAGTTCTCTTTATATTTTTGTAATCTCTTTAGAATTCTTTAAATTCTCTTTAGATTTTTTGAATTCTCTTTAGAATTCTTTAAATTCTCTTTGGATTTTTTGCAATCTCTTTAGAATTCTTTAAATTCTCTTTAGAATTTTTAATTTTTTTAATTATTTTAATGTCCAAATTGGTTTAGTATCACTTCCAATATTTTTTATTTTATTTTTTTGTCTCAAACTGGTTAATAAATATTGAACTTTTTTATTTTTTTCACCATCTGAATAAGTTAGTGGTAATCGAGGGTAAATTAATTGATTTATTTCTTGTCTAGTAGCCTTTTTAAAATTAGTTAAATAATCAATTATATAATCCCTATAAAAAGAATTAGCTAGGCCTTTATTATCCATATACTTTACTTTTTCACCAACAATTTCTGCTATATTGGACGAAACATATATTCTTGGATATCTTCCCTCAATAAGATTATCACTTTTTAAAAAATTACTTTGCTCTTTTGTTATAGAATATCCTTTTTGAACTCTATCCAATAATACAACTTTTTCTATATTTAAATCCGTTTTCTCAAAAAGAATTCTAGTATAATTTTCATCAATTATTTTACCATACAAAGTAACCTTAACCGAATTATATTCAGATAAATCATAATCAGGCATTGGAAAATACTTAGCTTTTTGATTATTAAAAACCCTACGTATTCCACTTCCAACAGTATCAATCATATTTAAGTTAACCATTGCAGTAGCTAAAAATGGATTTCTGTAATATGGTGATGAAAAACCATCCTTTAGTACATTTTCTACACTTTTTGGAATAAAATATCCCTGATTTGAAAAAATTAATTTATCTTTAAATTCCATTATATTTATTGGACCATTTACTCTATAATCTTGATGAACAATACAATTATTTATTAACTCACGCAAGGTAAAATTATCATATTGATCTACTTCTTTTGGAAATAAAGAATTTTCTCCAATCATATATCTATATCTTAAATTTCTAATTTTTTTTCTAACATTTTCTACATTTAAAATAAAAGGTATTCCAAAATGTTCATAATCTATTACATTGTTTTCATCATACAATTTCCAAGTTATTTTTGGATTATAATCGTCTAATAAATAGTCTTTTTCATTTTTTCCCAATAGTAATAGTGCTGTTTTCGTTATTTTATCATTTATGGTTACTTTTGCCTTATTTAAAAAATCTTTATCTGATAAATTGTCTATTTCCTCCGCAACTTCTTTTCCTTGATGTTTTATCTTATACTGTTCACGAGCAACCTTAATAGCTTCTGGATCTAAATCATTAATGGTAGCCTTTTCAATTATTTTTCTAGTCCAATCATAATTAGCTGTTGCTTTTATTTGCTCAATTTTTCTAGTATCCAACGGTACTAAAGATTCTCCTGTTCTTCCATATGGATAGCCTTTCCAATTAATCGGCATTCCAACAGCAGCAGGAACTTGAAACATAATTACTCTACTTTCATGATAGTAAATTGAATAAACATCTAGAAATGAAATATTGTCTGTAGTATTATCTGAAATTTGTTTTTTAATATTATTAAAATTATTATCTATGCAATAATTTGTTCCTAAAACTTCATGTGTTTTATCATCAATACCAAAAATAATCCATCCAAATTGTTTATTTTGCAATGTTGCTTCATTTGCCATCGCTGAAAAATATTTTCCTAATTTATCTGTATCAAAATTGTTTTCGGCTCTCTTAAATTCGATATATTCATTTTCTGGATTTTTTAATAATTCACGAAGAATATCAATTAATTCGTCTTCAGATTTCATCTAATACACACCTCACTTATAGTATATATTCTTTTAAAAAAATTACTCATTTCACATACAATATATCACACATCTCTCTATTTTACAACATAAATGATATATATCTTTTAATAGTAAATCTTGTTTTGCCATACTTTTTATTAATCTTTAAAAATTTTAGTTTTCATAAGTTTAAATAATATATATTCTGTCAATATAACAATCTAGTCTGTTTCTAATATTTTTCAAATTTTCTTGCATATTAGTAATTTTCTAATTATGATAAAGTTATTATATCATTTATAAAAGATAACATCATCTTTAAGGTATTTACATTAACTTGATCTATGCATATTTTTCCATTCATCATCATAGTATCATAATTAACATTTGCTTTAATAAATAGATTATCATATAAATCATTTAAAAGTAGTTTTATATCCATATCTTGCTCTGATATATCTTGAGTTGCACTATTTATAACATCTAAAAATTTATCATTAAAATATATAACTTTTATAAAGTCATCCTTTGCTTTTCCACAGACTATTTTATCATATAGTTCTAGATTTTTGATTTTTAATGCTAAAAGTATAGGAAATACAACATATTTAATCAAATTATGAGATATTTTATTTGCTACCAAATGAGCTGCAATCATATAATTATACACAAAGTTATACATAGAGAAATATCTATTACAATCTCTCAATGAAAAATTAAAAGTATGTATAATCCCATTTATAATCTTTTCTTGCCAACCAGTGAAACTTAATTTTAAGTGATTATTAATATAATTTTCTAAATTAACCTTTGGCAATTCAAATTGTAAATCAAAGAATTTTTGTAAGTAATAAGAACTATTAAAATTATTACCATAAAAATTATTAATGGTATTCTTTAGTTCTAATATATTGGTAGAAAATACAAATATAAAGCGATTATCATTAAAAAAATGCTTAAAATGTTCTAATAGTTTTACTGCAAATATTGGATTACATCTGTCTAATTCATCTATGAAAATTACTACTCTGTTTGCTCTTTCTGGAAGAATATCATTAAGTAATCCTTTAAAGTTTTCCTCAATATTCTTTATTGAAGTAACTTCTTTTAATATATTAGGATTATCTATTGGAGTATACTGAATTTCTGTACCATAGGACATTCCTGTTTTTTCATCTGTAATAGTTGCACCAAATTTAAATGATGACATTAGTTTCTTTAATTTATCTATAATAGTAGTAGATCCATTATCTTTAGAAATTGATAAGTCTAAATTTACATCGTTTATTAAACTATAAATGAAAGCTATTAATGGATCTCTATTAGAATCATATTCCCATGCATTAAAATATACTGGAAAAATCTCATTTTGAGCCTGTATTTCTGCAAACTCAGTATCTAATCTAGTTTTGTATTCTTCTAATTTTTTTGTTGTTTCATCCATATTTAGTAATTCTATAGTTCTTACACATTGTTTAACAAAAAATGTTTTCCCTGTTCCCCAATTTCCATCAATACATAAAGAGTATTGCTCTTTTAAAGAATATAGAATTTTTAAAAACTGAAAAACTGTTTTATTTCTATCAAGAGAATTTGTTATCAAACTATTTTCTATATTTTCATTTGTTGCTTTTAATTCAAACATATGTATTCCTCCAGTTAATTTTCTTAAATATTTTTTACTCATATACTTTTTGCCTTTAACTTAATTTTAATTAATATTTTATACTTTAGCAAATTATTATATTTTTTTTACTATTAATTTTTACTTTGTTAAAGTACACACATTATAACATTAAATTTTATTTAATGAAAGACATAGTAACAAGAAAAATAAAAATTATAATTTTCAAACCAACACTAATTCAAATCGCCTTTTTATTTCCAGAAAACATTCAAAAATTAACATTTTTCTGTTTTTAAACATAGCATTTTTTAGACCTTAAAAAGTATATGAAAAATGCTATTTTTTGTACTGTACTTTTCCTAAAATCACTTTGCTTTTATTATAATAAAATTAAATATATAATCTATCATCTTATTATCTATCTCTATATCTATATCTTTCTCTCCGTAACAGATTTGTTACATAAGTGTTACATGTGCGTTACATTGTAACATTTTATATTTTCCATCACTCCGCTTTTATAAAATTTAATAGACTTATTGCAATAATATTATGCGTTCCCCAATTTTTAGGGGAACAGATAGACATTTGAAAATAGAGTTTTTCCATGATTTTGTTTTTTATCAACTGTTTTCTAAAGAAGTTCCCCAGTTTTTATTTAATTGTTCCCCAAAAATGAGGCTATTTTTAAATTTTTTTTAACTTTTATTAACCTTTTATAAACTATTTTAATTTTTTAAACTTTATTTAATTCTTGATATTAATGCATTATAGCTATTTTAATAGTTTTTCTTTATTGCCTACCTCTCGTCTACGAACCGGAAGGTCGGGGGTTCGAATCCCTCCTGGTGCACCAATGAGCTTTTTGTTCGAACTTTTTATAGAACAGAGAGATACAAAAATCAATCAGAAAATAAATCTGATTGATTTTTTGTTGTCTAAAAACATTATCAAAATAATATAAGGCATTAATAATAAACATTATTCAAAAAGTTTATATAATTTAAAATAAAAGTAAGAATACAAAAAATAAAGCAATAAAAATAAACTTAATTGAATAAAACCATTACCAATAAAGATATATACCAATATGTAAATAGCAAACATAATAATTAAAGGTTTTATAACCCAGTTATAGAGATCAAAAGAAAATTCAGTATATTTTTTTAATTGGAAAACACTAATAAAAAAATTTAGCAAAGTACTAATATACATAATTATAATATATCCATTAATCCCAAAAATAGGAAGAAGAATAAAAATGCCACCAATGCTTAAAAATAAATCAAAAATATTACATTTCATTACACCAATTTGTTTATCTAAGCCTTTTAAAATATTATCAACTACAGCATCTAAATACATAGGAATTACTAAGGGAGCTAAAAGCTTAATATAAATTGAAACTTCTAAATTGTTAAATATTAGTTTGCTAAGATAGTCATTATAAAACAAAAATAAACCCATAAAGCCAATAGCGAAGATGAATGTTAATTGAAAAACCTTATTTATAACAGTATTTATTGATTTATATGATCTCTTGTTATAATAATAAGAAAATTCTGGTAGTAGCAAATTGCTAAAAGAGTTAATTATAATACTAGGAAACATCAATACACTTAAAGCCATACCATTAATTATTCCATATTGAGATAAAGCATTATCATAACTTAAACCGCTTTTTTCTAATCTTAAAGGAATAAGCAACTGTTTTAATGTTGATAAAATTGAGCGTATGTAGGAAGTTATAGAAATTGGAATAGAAATTTTTAATATTGATTTTATGTAATTTATTTTAATAATAGGTGAATAAACATATTTTTTTTCTTCTGCAATGTACAATATAAAAGATAAAAGACATGAACATATTTCACAAATAGTTTCGCCTAAAACTAAAGACAAACAAATATAATTTGTGCCTTTGGGTAAAAATAAATATAATAAATAAGATGTGCAAATTATTTTAACAGTTTGTTCAAAAATTCTTGTAGTAACATTTTTAATGTTTTTTCTAATTGCATTAAAATACCCGTTAATTGCAGAAGATACAGAAATGAAAGGAAGACTTATTGCTACAATGTATAAAATTTTATAAGATATGGCGTTGTGTAAAAAAAATTTTGAAATATATGGAGATAAAACAAATAGTAGCAAACATGATAATAGTCCGAAAAATAGACTATAATAAATACATTTCTTCATTGCAAGTGTTGTTGAACATGTGCAATTTTTAGATTTTTCATCTATTATTAATCTTGTAGTTGCAATATTTATTCCAGAAGATGCAAGTGTTATAAAAAACATGTAAATTGATAATATTATATTAAAAATTCCTAATGTTTGACTTCCTATTTTGTTTGATATATATATTGTAAAATAAAATCCAATTGACTGCATAATAAAAGAACTAGCAGTAATAATAATACCATTAAAAATTATTAGTTTAAATTTTCTCATAATATCACCTTTTTAAATATATGGTTAATTTAAAAAAGTAATGAATAGAAAAAAGAACTAGATAACTTGGTTAAAGAGAAATCTAGTTCAATAAACAAAAAATAAACATATAAATATATGATTTATTATTGGTATTGTAGCAAAAACATTAATATAAGTCAATAAAAATAAGGAATTTGTAATAAAATTTTAAAAAATAGCATAATTATAAAAAATATGAGAATTCTAAAATATGATATAAAGAAAAAACAGTAGAAAAATTTTTTTAAAAGTGATATACTAACCAAGAAAAAATATTAAGGAGGAAATTTTATGGGAGAAGAACTAAAGGCAAAGTTATTTAGTAAGAAAGAAAATGGTTGGGAGAAAATTGATGCTAGGGAGAAAGAAGATATTTTTAATTTTACTAATGGATATATTAAGTTTTTAAACAAAGCTAAAACAGAAAGAGAGTTTATTAGCCAATCTGTAAAAGTTGCTAAAGAAAACGGCTATAAAGATTTATCTGAATATTCAGATTTAAAACCAGGAGATAAGGTGTACTTTGTTAATAGAGAGAAGAGTATGTATTTAGCAATTATAGGAGAGGAAAAAATAGAAAATGGACTTCATATAATAGGTTCGCATGTAGATTCGCCAAGATTAGACTTAAAGCCTAACCCACTATATGAAGATACAGGTTTTGCATATTTTAAAACACATTATTATGGTGGAATAAAAAAATATCAATGGACAACTATTCCACTTAGTTTACACGGAGTAATTATTAAATCAAACGGTGAAAAAATAACTATAAATATAGGGGAAGAGGAAGCTGACCCAATATTTACAATAACAGACTTATTACCACATTTAGCACAAGATCAAATGGAGAAAAAGTTAAAAAATGGTGTAGAGGGAGAAGATTTACAATTATTAATAGGAAGTATACCATTTGATGATGAAAAGGTATCACAAAAAGTTAAATTAAATATTTTAAATATTTTAAATAAAAAATATGGAATAGTAGAAGATGACTTGTTAAGTTCAGAGTTGGAAGTTGTGCCAGCATTTAAAGCAAGAAGTTTAGGTTTTGACGAGGCTATGGTTGCAGCATATGGTCAAGATGACAAAGTATGTGCATATACTTCACTTATGGCAATGATGAACTTAGAAAAAGTAAAAAATACAGCAATATGTATTTTGTCAGATAAAGAAGAAATAGGAAGTATGGGAAACACGGGAATGGAATCACATGTATTTGACTATTTTATATCTGAATTATTAAATAAAACAGGAGAAAATAGAGTTAATTTATTAGATAAAGTTTTTTGTTATTCTAAAATGCTATCTTCAGATGTAGATGCTGGATATGATCCATTGTATGCAAGTGTTTCAGATAAATTAAATGCAGGATATCTTGGAAAAGGAATTAGTTTAAATAAATATACAGGAGCCAGAGGAAAGTCTGGAGCATCTGATGCAAATGCAGAATATGTTGCATGGTTAAGAAATTTATTAGATAAAAATGAAATAAAATATCAAATTGCAGAATTAGGAAAAGTTGATATAGGCGGTGGAGGAACTATCGCATATATTCTAGCAAATAAAGGTGTGGATGTTATAGATTGTGGAGTACCAGTTTTATCAATGCATGCACCATATGAAGTAACAAGCAAATATGATATATATTCAGCATTTAAAACTTATAAAGCATTTTGGCAAGAATAAAAAAATATCGCATTGGTTCTATTATCCAATGCGATATTTTAATGTATATATTTATTCTAATAAATAGTAATTAACCAACAGGTTGATATTTACTTTAAAAAATGGTATAATATATATTAACGAATGGAGGAATGGCATATATGTTTGATATAGATGAAGTATATAAAATGCTAAAAAGAATAAATGTATGTATACAATATGGAGATTATGATGCTGCACGAGAATATGCAAATATAGAAATGGAGAATATACTTAAACTTAGAGAAGAGAGTATAGAGGGGATGGAATAAATAAAATATTTTATAAATAGTAAATTTATAAAAATATTTAAAAAGTCTTACAAAAATTGAAAATTCAATTTTTTGTAAGACTTTTGCTATTTGGTGAGCCAGGAGGGGTTCGAACCCCCGACCCCATGC
>CAKPKZ010000040.1 GCA_934167435.1 uncultured Clostridia bacterium
ATACTTGATACTACACTTTTTGTATTTTCTTGCGTATCTGGTGCATATGTCTTGGCCTTTGTATATAATCCATACCAATATTTATTTTTACTTTCTGAAGCATTAGCTGATGTTACTTCTCCTTTTGATTGTGCTTCTCCTTCACTATTTAAGCTCATTTCATATCTTCCTACATAAAACCCATGATATTTTTCTACTTGCTTTACCATTTTGTCATATTCTTCTTGGTATAGTGTTTCTGTCCATCCAGATACATTGCTAGCTGAATCATATGTTGTACTTAAATTGGCTGGCTCTCTAAAATTTGTCAAATCTACTTTCCAATCAATTTGTCTATTTTTAGTCTTATCACTATTAAAATTATATAAAACTCCTCTGTATTTTTTGTTTCCATTATTATCAGTATTATCATTGGTTCCATCTATTTCTCTTGCCATTTTATCTATTTCATCTACATCTACAGGTATCCATACAAATTCATTTCCTCCTGCTCCTCCATTTTCTGCATCCGTTATTACTGCTCCTGCTTTTTTTGTTCCTTTTATATAATAATATCCAACTGGAATTGGTATATTTCCTTCTCTTACTTCTCTTATATTATTATTATTTGCAAATTCTGTTGTACTCTTTTCTATAATTCCTACTATTTTATTTTTTTCTTCTTGTACTGTTACTTTAAATGTTTTACTTACACCTGTTGTTTTTTCTCCTTTTACAGTTATTATTGCTGTTCCTTCTGCCTTTGCTGTTACTTTTCCACTTTCATCTACTGTTGCTACATTTTCTGCATTTGATTCATATATTACTTTTTCTGTTGTATTACTTGGTTCTTTTGTTACTTCTATTTGTATTGTTCCTCCTATTTCTAATTCAGCACTTTCTGGGTTTATTGTTATTCCTGTTAATGCTATCTCACTTGGTGTTATTGGCTCTGTTGCATCTCCTTCTATACTCACATCTCCATCTTCTGTTATTTTAAATTCGTATCCTCCTGCTGTTACTTTCAATGGAAAACTTATTGTTTCTGGTAAATCTCCTATTCCTTCTATCTTATCTAATTCAGCACGCAAAACTCCTTTGTCTATTTCTCCTGTTGTATTTGCTCTTGCTGCTATTACTGCTAATTGTATTCTTTCTCTTAATTCTGCCTTTTTGCTTGCTTCTTTCGCCTGATTTGCTTTTGCTAATATTCCATTTTCTCCTGTTAATGTTGCAATTGTTACACCTGCAAGTATTAACAAAACTACTATGGTTATTACTAATGCAATTAGCGTAATACCTTTACTTGTTTTTGCTATTTTCATTGGCATTTTATCCTCCTTATTCTTTTGTTTTCTATAAAATTCACGTTTATATTTTATATATAAATTTTATTATAGTCAATATTTTACCAAAATGTTTTTTAACATATTTTTTGTTCTTCTTCTTTTATTGCTGAAATGTCTACAACATTTCCATCAACAACTGGTGGTAATTCTGACACCCCTAGTTTTTCTTTTAAATTTTCTTCTTTACATATTTCTTCTTCAATTTGATAATTTAACTCAGACAATTTGTTAATTGTATTTTTTTGGTAATCATTTAGGCAATTTTCTCTATAACACATTACTAAATATTTACTATTTTCACTACATAAGTCTATTATTGCTACATTTCCTTTTATTATTGCTTCAAAGATTTTTTCGTTTCCCTCTTCTTCTTTTCCTTCAAACTTTAGGTTTTCTATAGCTACTTTAGCATGACTTACATCTTCCTTTGCTATTATTGTAGTTCCTTTTCTTGTTATAAATTTGTATCTGTATTCTTTTTGTTCTTTTATTTCATTTAATATTTCTATATCTCCTAGTTCAATTATTTCCTTATTAAAATCTTCACTATTAATTTTATAATTTTTTAAAAATTCTTCTCTATTCCCCATAAAAATTCTTTTCCTTTCTTTTATAAGAGTATGTTTGATTATAGCACATATTTAATAAAAAATCAAACTTTATATTAGCGTAGCTCCTATAATTCCAGCATCATTTCCTAGTATTGCTGTTTCTATTATAATTTTACTTCTACTATTAAATAACATATCTTTTTTTATAATATTGTTTTTTAATCTTTCTAACAATACATCTTCAAAATATACAAAGCTTCCTCCTATGCCAATTGCTTCTGGTTCAAAAATATTAACTAAATTAGCTATTCCTATGCTTAAATTTTCTATGTATTCATTTACAACTTTTTCTATTTTATTATAATTTTTATTTTCTATTTTATTATTTCTTATCATATCTAAAAGTTCTTGTCCTCTTGTTGTTTGGTCTAGTCCTAGTTCATTTCTTAATTTATTTTTTAAAGCTTTCATTGATGCATAGCGCTCAAAGCATCCTTTTTGACCACATTTGCATTCTAAACCGTTTTTTTCTATTATCATATGTCCAAACTCACACCCTGGTAATGGTCCTGTTTCAAATAAATTATTGTTTACTATTGCAGCCCCTCCAATTCCAGTTCCTAAAGTTAAAAATATAGAATTATTATATTTTTTTAGAATTCCATATTGTTTTTCTGCCAATGCTGCACATTTAGCATCATTTTTTATTTTTATTGGTAGTTTTATATATTTTTGTAGTGCTTTAACAATATTATAATTTTCTATTCCTAAATTAACTGACTTTATTATTTCTTCTTTATTTAATGTTCCAGGAATTGCAATTCCTATGGAATTAATATTATATTTCTCTTTTAATTTTTTTGTATTTTCTACAATATATTTTTGTATAAATTCTATAATATTTTTCTTTTCTTCTTCTAATATTCTTCTTTGAATTTGTTCTATTATAATACCATTGTTGTCTACAACTCCAATTGCAATATGACTTCCTCCTAAATCAATTCCAATGTTCATTATATTTCCTCCTATTACTTGCAAAATGCCGCATAAGGAAACATCCTAAATGCGACATTTTAAAAATTATACATCATATGCAGAGAATAAGAAATTTCCCATATAAACTTGTATACATGGTACTAATACTACAATTACAACGAATATTAATACAATTCCTACTATTACATACATAATTTGTGGTAGGGCTTTTGTAATTTTTACCATTGTATTGTCTATATCCATATCAATGTATTCTACTAGTTTTTCCATCATTTCTACTAAGTCTGTTTGCATACCTATTTTTAACATTTCTATCATCATTGGACTTGCTAACCCTGATTTTTCAAATGGTTCTATCCACGATGCACCTATTAATATATTGTTTATTGAAGTTTCTATTACTGATAACATTACGTAATTTCTTACAACGTTTTTACTTACTTCTAATGCATCTTGTATTCTCATTCCATTTTTTAAATTTAACAACATTGCTTTCATTAACCTTGAAAAGTCTAATGAATATATTAACTTTCCAAATATAGGCATTTTGTATTTAAAATAATGAAAATTGTATTTTCCCCTTGGGGTTTGTACATAAAATACTATAATTGCAATTATTGCTAATAACATCATTGTTGGTATATACCAATGTGCCATTACCATATTTAAAAAATTAGAAAATGCTAATGTTACTGGTGGCAGTGTATCTTGTGTTCCTAATTCGTCAAATACATTTTGAATTGCAGGAATTGCAACAAGTGACCCTACAATTAATAGTACAAACAACAATACAAACTGAACAATGTTTGGAATTAAAATACTTTTTAATTTTTTATTAAGTGCTGCTGTTTCGTCTAAGTATTTAACCGCTTGGTCTAATGAATTTGTAAGCGATCCTGACAACTCTCCAACTTTTACCATATTTATATATATATATGGGAAAATATTAGAATAGTATTCCATTGTTGTATACATGTATTCACCATTTTCAACTCCTGCTAAAATGTCCTCTAATACACCTCTAAACGATAGGTTTTCGGTTCCTTTTATTATAGTTGACAATGCATGTATATTGTTAAAGTTTGCTTTTTTTAGTAAATAAAAGTTTTGTGTAAATATAACTAAATCTCTGTCTGTAATTTTTTCATTTTTTGCAAAGTAAGTATTAATCTTTTCTTTTGTAGAAATTGTGTCTCTTTTTGTGTTAATCTGTGTAGTGTTAACGTTTTTCATAATTTCTTGAATGTCTGTTATATTTCTTTTCTTTACTTTTTGTCTTTTTGCACTATATGATAATTGTTCTACAGTTATTGGCATTAAATCGTTTTCTTTTAATAGCCTTACTACTGTTTGCTTACTTGCTGCTTCTACTCTATTCCTTATAATCTGCCCTTTGTCGGTTACAGCTTTATACATATACGTAGGCATTATTTACCTCCTAATTAACATTTTTCTTTATTTTTAATTGCATTATTGTTCTATTTAATGTTTCAATATTCTTTTCTTCTATTTGAGCTTTAGCTTGTTCTAATGTTATTCTGTTTTCTACAAAAAGTTCTGCAATAGAATTTATTAATCCTATACTTCCTTTTTCTAGGTTACTTTGTATTGCATCTTCTATTTCAGAAACACTTATTTTTTCTTTTCTAATAATACCAGCTACAATATTGTCTACTACCATTACTTCAGGTACTAAAACTAATTTTCCGTCTACGCCTTTTAATAGTCTTTGTGATACTACTAGTTTTAATAATGATGATAATAGGTATTTTATACTTGCTTGATCTCTAACTTCATAGAAGTTAATCATTCTGTCTATTGTTTCTGCACAAGATTTTGTGTGTAATGTTCCTATTACTAAATGTCCAGATTCTGCCATTTCTATTGCAGCTTCCATTGTTTCTTTGTCACGAATCTCTCCTATTACTAATATATCGCAATCTTCTCTTAAAGAGTTTTTTACACCATCACTAAATGTTAAACTGTCTCTTCCTCTACCAATTTCTTTTTGTACAATTAAAGATTTTTTTGAATGATGCTTGTATTCTACTGGGTTTTCTAGTGTTAGTATTTTTTTATTTTGTGATTCGTTTATTTCGTTTATTAATGCATTTAATGTTGTACTTTTTCCAGAGTTTGTTTTTCCTGTTACTAACATTAGTCCTTGTGGTTGATATGTCATTCTTCTAACTATATCTGGTACTCCTAAAGACTCGTATGAAGGTAATTCGTTTTTTATAAGTCTTAATGTACATAAAGGTACATTGTCTGATAATGAAATATTTACTCTTAAACGTATTCCTTTGTATTCATAAGATGTGTCTAACTTTCTTGTTTTGTTAAAAACGTCATCTTTGTCTAAGTTTCCCATAACTAAATAGTCATACATTTCATTCATATCGTCTGGTGTTAATACATCCATTTCTTCTATTGGCTTTAATTCTCTCATAATTCTAAGCATTGGTTTATTGTCACAAATTAAGTGTACGTCAGAAGCATCTTTGGCTATTGCTTCATCTAATATTTTGTCCATATTCATAATTTATTTCCTCCTCTTTAGTTAATTAGAATATTAGTAATTTTTTATTTAATTCTTCTAGTGTTGTGTATCCTTTTAATACTTTGTTTATTCCGTCTACAATTAATGGTCTATAATCTTGTTCTAATGCTTTTCTTCTAATTTCAATGCTTGATGCTCCATTTACTATTAGTTCTTTTATTTCATCTGTTAAATCTAATACTTCGAAGATTCCTATTCTGTCATAATATCCTGTATCATTACAGTGTTTACATCCTATAGCATCATATGTTGTTAATTGGTCTATATTTTCTATATTCATATTATATTTATTTGATAATTGTAGTATTTTTCTTTTTTCGTCTTCTGTATATGGTCTTTCTTTTTTACATTCTGGGCAAATTCTTCTAACTAACCTTTGTGAAATTGAGGTTGCTAGTGTACTTGCAATGTCATAATCTGAAACTCCTATTTTTCTTAATCTGTTTATAACTTCTATACTATCTATAGTGTGTATTGTTGATAAAACATAATGTCCTGTTTGTCCAGCTTGTATAGCAATTTCTGCAGTTTCTCTGTCACGTATTTCACCAACTAATACAATGTCTGGATCTTGTCTTAGTACTGTTCTTAGTGCTCCTGAAAATGTTGATTTATTGTCTATTTCTATTTGGTTTAATCCAGCTATACGAATTTCTACTGGGTCTTCTATTGTTGTTATATTTATTTCTGGTCTATTTAAATAGTCTATAATACTGTATAATGTTGTTGTTTTTCCTTCTCCTGTTGGTGCTGCAATAATTGTTATACTATTTTTTTTGTGAATGCTTTTTCTTAGGCTTGCTTCTGTTCCAGGAAAACCTAAGTCAAAAATATTTTTTATATTAGCATTTTTCTTTAAAAGTCTTAAAACGAACTTTTCTCCATATACGTTTGGTTGTGAAGATACACGAATATTATAGTCGTCATATAATAATATTCTACCATCTTGTGATTCTTGTTTTTCTTGGTGCATATTAGATATAGCTTTTAATCTTCCTATAATTTGTGTTTGTTTTTCTTTTGATATTCTTGCTGCTGTTACTAATACACCATCTATTCTGTATCTTATTCTTACTTCGTTTTGCAATGGTTCTATATGAATATCACTTGCTCTTTTTTCCATACCTGTTTTTATTATGCTATCTACTATAGATGTTACTGTGTTTCCTTGTTCTTGCACTTCCATGCTGTCTGTTGCAACACCTTCTAGTGATCTTAAGTACTTGTCTATGTCACTTTCAAATGTAACATATTGTTCCATTACTAGTCCTTTGTTTAAAAGAAGTAGTCTTACTGCATCCATGTTTTTGTTATTTACAGTATTTGCAAAGCATACTTTTATTTTTCCAGAGTTTACTTCAAAAGGTACTGCTTTATATTGTTTTGCAACATCTAAAGATATATAATCTGTTAATTTTATTTTTATCATATTTTCTCTTAGTAGTATACCTCTAGAGCCTACCATTTCCCCTATTGTATTTATTAATGTTATAGGGTCACATACATCTAGCATATATAAAATGTCGCCTATTTTTCTGTTTGGATGTTCTCTTTGGTATGCTAATGCTCTTTCAATATCGGCTTCTGAAACAATTCCCCTTTTTACTAATTCTACTCCCATTGGTTGTCTTCTTCTAATATCCATATCGCTACACTACCTTTCTTTTGTATTCATAATTAATTATACAATATTTTTTTATTTTTGTGTTTATTTATTTATAATTACATAATTTTACTAATTTTTTATTACATAGGTTATTTCTTTATTTAAAGTTTCAAATTTTAATGTTACTTTTACTGCATCTTTTCCATTTTCTATTAAATGCTCAAATTTACAGTCTTCTACTCCACTTGCTATTTTTACATAATTTTGATAAATTGCTTTGTTACTTGGTATATAAGTATATTGGTTATTGGTAGAAAATACTACATAACTTTCTTCTGGTTCATCATTATTTGTATTATCGTTTATTAATGCGCATTCTAATACTTTGTTTCCTTTTGTATTAATTTCTTCTGTAAAGTAACTATTAAATTTTGTATATTCATTAATTGAATCTGTTTTTACTGTGTATTGTTGTATATTGTTATAAAAATATGATGTTACAACTGAAACTACTGCAACAGTAATTAACATTACTATTACATATATAGTTACCGAAATTAATGTTATACCTTTTTCAGATTTCATATTAATTCTCCCTTGTTACTGTTGTTTTAAGCTCTACATTTTCAGTATTTTTTCCTACTTTGTATTCTACTTTTACAGTTATTATTTTTACTAAATCGTAGCCATTTTCTTCTGGTGTATTATAATTTTTTATTGTTACTTTTAATGAATAACCTTCTTCAATTGCGTCTTTCAAAATTTTAGCTGTTTTATTTTTTCCATACTCTTCATCTGTTATTTTATTGCTATTATACTCACCAACTATTAAATCATCATAATTTTGTGCTTTTAATTTTTCCATTACATCAATGGCTATATATGTTGCTTCTGTTTTTCTTTCTAATTGTCTATGTGATGCTGTTATATTGTAAAATATTGTTCCTATTAAAGTCATAAATAGCATTATTATAATAACTGCCACTGTAATATCAATTCCTGTAAAACCTTTTTCGTCTTTTATTTTCATAAAAATCCCTTTCATAATTATCCGATTAATTTATTATAAAGTAATACAAATAATAATGTTATTACATTTGAGGCTACTAAATAAAATCCTACGCTTATATTGTTTATTATTTTTTTGTCTTTTTTTATAGCTTTGTTTTTATTTTCTTTTATTTTATTTATTAGTATGTATATTAATATTGAAACTATAGCAAGTATAATTGTGCTAATTGTTGCAAATTCTCCTGTGAATATAGCCATTATTATTATTACTATCATAATCCAATTTATGTATTTACTTTTTGCATATTTTTTTAAATTAATTGTGTCTATAAATAAAAATGCTATATAAAAAATTAAATATATAACATATCTATATATATTAGCTTTTTCTACTATGCATAGATATGCTATATATATAATAGAAATTATAATTCCGTATACGGTTACAGATTTATTAATTGTTATATTTTCTTTATCTATTCCTGCTATTAAGAATAAGAATGTTAAGTATAATACTAAAAAAGAAAATTCTGCAATTAAGTTTATTGTTAAATTGTAAATATTTAAATTCATGCAATATGCTATTGTTACAAAACAAATACCAGATAGAAATTCTAAAATAAAGTATCTTGGTCTTATTTTATTTTTACAATATCTGCATTTTGCTCCTAAAAAAATATAACTAAATAATGGTATTAAGTCTAAAAATCCTAATTTATGATTGCAATTAGGACAATATGAGTGTTTATGTGTTATATCTTCTCCTTTTGGAATTCTATATACTGCTAACGTATAAAAACTTCCAAACATAATTCCTATTATAAATATTATTGTGTAAAAAAATATGTTCATTTTTTCTCCCTATTTTATAATTTAAGCCATACACACTTAGTGTGCGTATGGCTTTGGTTTTATTAAATTATTAGTTTACTCTACTTTTTTTGTAACATCTAAACTAGCAGCAGCATCATTTGTTTTTTCTGTATAAGTAACATTAAATGTAATTCCACTTAAAGTTGCTTCTAATTTATGCACACCCTCTGCATCTGGAGTAGTTGAAGCAGCTGTAATAGTTAATGAATTATCATTTGCTTTTGCTAATTTTGCAATGTTAGCTGCAGTAACTGTATTTTCTGATCCAGTATATGAAGGATCAGCTTTATTAGCCATAATTTCTGAAATAGCTAATGAAACATCTTCTGTTACTTGTGCTTTTGCATTTTTTTCTTTTGAATCAGATGCTTTTGTTAATATACCATTATCTCCTGTTAACATAGCGATTGATACCCCCGCTAAAATTAATAAAACAATGATTGTGATAACTAATGCTACTAATGTAACACCTTTTTCTTGTTTAAACATGTGTTTTTCCTCCTTTTCTTTTGAATTTTTATATTTTTTGATATATTTATCTTTTTAATAAATATAACGTTAATAACTAAATTTATTTTAATCCTTTATTTTGAAAATAAGCTGTGTTTGATTGGTTTTCTTTATTTCCAGAATTAGAATTTGCTGTATTATTACCTGCTGTACTATTAGTTCCAGCAGAAGCATTATTTGTTGTATTAGCTGCTGCTGTATTTTCTTCTTTTTCATAAGAAGAAAATGGATTTGGTTTTCCAGGTTTGTAATCTTTTATTCTTTTATAATTATCTAAGTCTGTTGGGTCTACTTCGTAAGTTAATATTACTTCGCTTTCGTTTACCCCATCGTTTTTGTTTAATTCTTCTTTTAAGTTTTCTGGTGTTGTATAAGATACTTTTTCTGGCATAACCTTATTTGTTGGTACATATCCATATAATAATACTGACAATATTAAGATTATAGCTAAACAAAGAAGCAATGTTATTATTATTTCTCTTATAATCGTTTTAGCCATATTATACTCCTTTATGATTTATTTTTGTGTATTATTTGCAACATTGTTTTTATTTGTATTTGTACTGTTTGAGTTTGTATTTGTTGCTTTTGTATTGCTATTTGTATTTGCTGTATTAGTGTTTGTATTTGTGTTTGTTGTATTTGTATTATTTGTTACTGTTGTATTTACTTGTGTATTAGATATATCTATAATTGCTATATCTTTACATACAAACGTTGCTTGTAAATCTGTTGTATCTGTATTAGGAACCATTTTAAAATCTTCAATTTTAAATCCTAATTGTGAGTCATTTTCAACTGATGATATAAAATCTGAAATTCCTATATAACTTCCATTTGCTGTAAAATTTAAATTATATGTTTCTTGTGTTGTATTAGTTCCTTTTGTTACATCTATTTTTATAGTAACTCCTTCGCTTGTTGCATGATTTCCTAATTTTGTCCATAAAAATTCAATGTTGTATTTTGTTAATTGTTTTGCTGTTGCAACATCATCGCTAGAACTAATTGTTACCATGTCTTCATAATTTTTCTTTTCTGTTTGTAATTTTTTTGTATCTGTTTCTATATTGCTTAATGCTTTTGGGTAATCTGTACTTGCTAATTTTGTTGCTTGTTCTATTGTTGTGTCTAACTCATCATTTTTGTCTTGTATTCCTTTTACTCCTAAAATGCTTATACTTCCTATTCCCAATCCATTAAATACTACATATATATTTAAAGCTAACAATAAAGCTATAAGGACTAATAATAATAATTTTTTCATGGCAAGTCTCCTTCTATTTTTACTGTAATTACACTATTTTCTTTTTGTCCTGTTGTAGAAATTACATTTGTTAAAATATTATCTGTTTTTATTTTTGCTTTTAAATATCCTAATTGTTCATATTTATTTGATTGTGCATTTATTTCTATATGTGAACCAGATGTATTTTGTATAGATGTAATTTGAACATTTTCTGGTATAACAAACATTATTTGTCCTAATAAATTTGGAATTGCATTTCTTGTTTTATTAGCTTCACTAATTTTATTGTTTAAATCTTGTAAGTTTTTTATCATTTGTGTATATTCATTTGTTTTTGATTTAATTTTATTGTCGTCTGTGTTTGCAAGTGCTATTTGTGAATTAGTATCTGCTATTAAACTTTTTGCTTCATCTTCTTTTTTATTCATTTGGTCATTTAACAATCCCGAAAATCCGCCATATACTGCAAATAGTATTATTAACCCAATTACTGTACGTAAAAGATTTATTTCTGTTTTGTCTAAGGCTTGATTAAAGTCAAATGTTAATAATCCACCTAAATTTTTCTTTTCTTTTTTTGTTTTTTCTGGGTTAGTATCTATTTTTAACCAGTCTGGTAATTTTTCCATAAATGAAAGATTTTTAAAGTTCATTCCGTCTATTCCTTCATTAAGTCCCATTAAGGCTAAAGAAATAGCAGAGTTTACTTCTATATAGTCTTTCATATTTATTTCACCAGTGTTTCTTACAAATTCTGGTTTTAGTATTTCGCATTTTACTTCTGTTAAATATTCTTGGAAGTATAAATCTACATTGTTTATTAACGCTGCTGTTCCTGTAATATAAACTTTATTTATTGTTGCTGTGCTTTCATTTATTATTTTTCTAACACTACCTACTATAGAATATAAAGTTGGCATTACATATTCTAAATAACTTGTTTCTACTTCTTGTAATTCTTTTCCTTCTGATGTGTATATTGTTATGTTTTTGCATATATCATAAGATTTAGAATAAGAATTTTCTACAAGATTTATTTTTCTTAATATGTCTTCGCTTCCTTCTTCTAATGTTATAACATCATATATTTTTTGTTCTAATATT
>CAKPKZ010000041.1 GCA_934167435.1 uncultured Clostridia bacterium
ATTATAGGATCTGTGTTTAAAATTATGTTTTTGGTTGCTTTATTTGGAACAAGTATAACAACTTTTAGTGGAATACTAACAGTGCTTGGTGTAGCATTAATTGCAAATTTGCTTATAACTGCAGTACCAATTGGAGGAGGAACTATATCAGAAATGTTAATTATTACTATGCTAGGATATCCTGTTGCAGCTCTTCCAATATTAACAATTATAGCTACAATTATTGATCCACCAGCAACTATGTTAAATGTGGTTGGAGATACAGTGTCTTCTATGATGGTTGCAAGAGTTGTGGACGGAAAAGATTGGAATAAAAAAAATAATTAAAGGAGCAATGTTTGCTCCTTTAAAAAAATATGTGAAATTTAAAAGACACTAATTAAATAATTATAACTAGTGTCTTTTGATCTTCTTCAAAATCTTTTGATTTCTATGAAAATCTATATAATTTGGTTGCGGGGGGTAGACTCGAACTACCGACCTTTGGGTTATGAGCCCAACGAGCTGCCAACTGCTCCACCCCGCGATGTTAATACTTTATTATTATACATCGCATTTGTTTAATTTGTCAATATATTTTATAAAAATATATTGACAAATTAATAAATTCTTTTATATTATATGCAAATTTAGGATTAAATATGAATATAAAATTAAAAATGTACTATATTTTTAAAATAAATTTGAAAAGAGTAAAGTTATCTTAAAAAGCCATTAATAATTTCTTCTTCTGCTTGTTTTTCAGAAAGGCCAAGAGACATTAGCTTTATAATTTGGTCTCCAGCAATTTTTCCAATAGCGGCTTCATGTATAAGACTAGCATTAACATCATTTGCAGTAATTTCAGGAGTTGCTACAACATGAGCATTATCTTTTATAATTGCATCACATTCACTGTGTGCAAAGCACTGAGCGTTACCATAGATTTTAGAAATAAATTGTTGACTTGAATTTTCTGTTGCAACAGATCGAGAGGTTACATGTGTACTAGAGTTTAATCCATTTAATTGTACATTAAAAATTGTTTTGGCAAATTGATTACCATGTGTCATGATTTTTTCTGAAACAATAAAATTAGTATCTTCATCTAGTTCACCTTTGGTCTCTCTAATAGTAGAATCTACGCCTTTTATTTGTGCACTTTGCATTTCTAAGTAGCTACCTTTTTTTAAATATACTTCTGTAACTGGATTTAAAATTCGCTTTCCATCTCCCGAACCTTCACCATAATGTTTTTCTATATATTTAACTTTTGCTCCTTCCTCTAAGAAAAATCTATGAATACCATCATGTCTAGAATCTTTATGATGATCGTTGTGAATTCCGCATCCAGCAATAATTGTTACATTAGCATTTTTTCCAATAAAAAAGTCATTATATACAACATCAGTAAGTCCACTTTCTGTAATTATTACTGGAATATGAATAAATTCAAATTTTGTATTTTCTTTAACATAAATATTAATACCAGATACGTCTGTTTTTGTTGTTATATTTACATTTTCTGTAATTTTACGTTCTATACCTATACCGTTTTTTCTTATGTTATAAGCTCCTTTTTTTACATTGTCCAAATTTGAGATCTCGTTTAAAAGACTAGTATCAATATTATCCATTTGCAGCCTCCTTTTTTATCTTACAACAATTATTATTTGAGAAATTATTGTATATAATATCTTTACTTGTACCTATTTGGTCTATTTTACCGCTCTTCATTAAAATAACTTCATCTGCAATATCTAGAATTCTCTCTTGATGAGAAATAATTAATGTTGTGCCTTTAATTAGATTTCTCATATCTTCAAATACCTCAATTAGGTTTCCAAAACTCCATAAATCTATACCAGCCTCAGGTTCGTCAAAAATTGTTAATTTTGACTGACGCAAGGCTACTGTTGCAATTTCAATTCTTTTTAATTCTCCTCCAGAAAGTGAATTATTTACTTCTCTATCAACATATTCTTTAGCACATAAACCAACTTTAGATAAAATGTTGCAAGCTTCAATTTTATTAATATCTTTTTTTGAGGCAATTTTTAATAGGTCATAAACAGTAATTCCTTTAAATTTTACAGGTTGTTGAAATGCAAATGCAATACCTAAATTTGCTCGTTCATTTATTGCCAAATTAGTAATATCTTTTCCATCGAAAATTATTTTACCTGAGTCAGGTTTTTCAATTCCCATAATTATTTTTACTAGTGTAGATTTACCAGAACCATTAGGACCTGTAATGGCTATAAATTTGTTAGTATTTATTTTCAAATTAATATTATCTAAAATTTTTTTATTATCTCTTTCAAAAACTATATTTTGTAATTCTAACATAAGTACCTCCATTGTTTTATATTATTTATTCTACTAGAAGTATTTTTACATATTAACATAAAAAATATTCTTAGTCAATATAAAAATTATTAAAAACCTTTAAAGCTCAAACTTTAAAGGTTTAGAAGTTATTATTGAAATTTTTCTCCACATTCTGGGCAAAACTTTGCTGTTGAAGGTAATTCAGTTCCACATTTTTTACAAAACTTTTTAGAATTTTTTGGTGTTCCACATTCTGAACAAAAATTACCAGTGGTTGTAGATTTGCAATTTGGACAAGTCCAAGTATTAGAGTCAGATTTAGATGAAGTAGTGTTTTGTTGCCATGGAGCTTGAGAAGCACCTCCCATAATTCCACCAGAAGCCATATTCATCATTCCTATTCCCATAAATCCGTTAGCAGAACCATTAGCATTATTAGCTGCATCTTTAACAGCATCTGAATATGCTCCAACAAGTTTTCCTTGTTGCATAAATGAATTACTGCTAAGCTCATAATTGTCAATTTTTCTTTCAGATTCATCGTCTAAAGTAACAGATTCAACAACAAAGCTTACCAATTCAAGACCTCTTCTACGAATTGGTTCGTCAAATATATTTTTATCCATTATTTCTTTTATTTCATCTGTTTGGCTAGGCAACTCTAAAACTGGAATTTTATGAATAGAATTTCCTAATTCGTTTAATACATTTTGAAAAGCACCAATAACTTCTGATCTCATTTGAGAAGTTAAAGAAGATTTTGTATAAACATCAGCAGTTCCAGCCATTTCACTCATAAAAATAGCAGGATTAGCAATTTTAAAAGTATATTTACCAAAACATTTTACTTCTACTCGTAATGGACTAATAGTTCCAGTCATTTGATTTGGAATTGGATGTGACCAGTCTTGAAATGGCACTGGTGCAGGTGTTCCAAATTTATTGTCTATAATTTCTTTTATATTAAAGAAAAATATTGCTTGTTGTTTTGCAGATGAGCCATTATATGTGAATCTTTGCCACATTTCTTTAAATACATCACCAAATTGTCCTGCAAAAAATGAAGGTGTAGAAGAATTGTCAAATGTATAAAAACCTTCCTCTGCAGTAGCGTCAATGACTTTACCATTATCATAAATTACGGCACATTGACCAGGTGCAACTATTATTGTACTTTTGTTTGAAATAATTCCGTTAGAAGTAGTTTTTTTAACCATTAATATATCATTTGACATATCCTCACATCTAATGGCTTCTTTCCATTGATCACTTAATGTAGATCCTATAGCGCCAACGGCAGCTTTAATTAATCCCATATTTACCTCCTAATTTAAGTCTTCTTTATATGAAGACATTTTCCATAATTTTAAATTTATAGGTTCTAAATTTGATTGACAATATGTACATACTCCAGAAGAAGTTGTTGGTGCACCACAATTAGGGCAGTGAGTAGAAAAAACTTTAGCATCTTTATCAAATTTAGATTCGTCATATATATAAACAAACTGAGAAGTGTATCTAGTTTGCTTTTTTATATCTGAAAAATAATTATTATTGCTAACAATCTTATTTTTATCTTTTCCATCACAATAATAGTAATATTCAAGTGATGAGGAAAGTGTAATAGTTGCAACACCATTATTTTTCTTGTAATTTTTTATTGCATGAGAATGAAATTTTACATTATCATATTTTATATTAACGTCTAATTTTCTTAAATCTTCAATTTTTTCAGACAATAAAGGAAAAATTAAATCAAGATCATTATCGTTATTAATTGAACTAGTAGATTTGTTCTCTATGCAAGTAAATATTTTACGCAAATTACTTTCAACTTTATTATACAACAAATTTTTATTAAAGTCATTAAAATCTTTTAATATTATTGGCTCTAAAACATTAGTCATATTTCCAACACTTTTAATTCTAGAGTATTCTTCTCTTTTATAAGATGTTGCATTTTTTGCCATACTAATAAAAGTTCCAAAATTTAATGGGCCAAGTATTTTTCCTATTTTTAAATAAATAATATATAGTATTATAAATACAGCAACCAGTATACCAAATAAAGTTCCTAAAAATCCTAATAAAAAATTCATAAATCATTATCCTTAAAAAATAAAATAATGTATATATAATACACTGAATCAACAAATAAAGTCAATGATTTTACATAAAATCATTATAAATTTTGTTTTAAAATATTTTCATTATTGGTAAATGTTTTTAACCAATTATTTAAATCTTTTTGTTTTTTAAATGTTAAAATTTTATCATTACAAACATTTTTTAAAGCATCTTCAATTAAATATCTTTTCTTTTTATTATATGTGACAACATATTTAACAAAAGTAAGTGTTAAACGCTCTTTACAACCAGGAATTTCGGGTCTTTCGTTGTTTTTGATATGTATATATCTTTTTAATATACCTTTTAATTGAGCAGATGTTGAATAATCTAGCCATATTATTAAATCGGCTTTATTAAAACGTTCTGCAATAGTTTTATTGTAATTGCCATCAATTATCCATTTATCTTCTAAAGATTTATTTAAAATAATTTCATCTCTTTGTGTTTTATCAATTTCAACCCAGTTGGCATTGTAATTAATAGCATCCAAATGTATAGCAGGTAAGTTTAGCTCTTTAGATAAAATATTACATAAAGTACTTTTACCACTACCAGATCCACCAACAATAGAAATTCTATTATACATAATAAATCCTCCTCATAAAAGTATTTGTCATATTGTATTATATTTAGACAAATAATTCAATAATTTATACACTAATATATGAAAATTTAAATAAAATATGCTATAATATCAAATATATATAAATAGAAAGGGGAAAATATTATGGAAAAAAATTCATATTTTGATGGAGGGTTATTTCAATTAATAGGTTGGAGAATATTAGGAATTTTAGTTACAATAGTAACATTTGGAATTTGCTATCCATGGGCATTATGTATGATATATAACTGGGAGATAAAACACACAGTGATAGAGGGAAGAAGATTAAGATTTGACGGAAGTGCTATACAGTTATTTGGAAATTGGATTAAATGGTTATTACTAACTATTATTACACTTGGAATTTACTCTTTTTGGGTTCAAATAGCAATAAAGAAATGGAAAGCTAAACATACATATTTTGTAAATGAGTAAAATGAAGAATTACTTTGAAAATTTAAAAAGGCATAAAGAAAGGTGAGATTTTAAAATAGGAGGAAATATATATATGGATATAACAATTGATGTGAATAATTACAAATTAAATGTGAGAGCTGCAGGGGTAATGATTCATAATAATAAAATTTTATTACATAGAAATATTAATTCTAATCACTATGCTTTGATTGGAGGAAGAGTTGAGATAGGAGAAAACTCTGCTGATACAATAAAAAGAGAGATTATGGAAGAGCTTGGAAAAGAGATTGAAGTAAAAGGGTATATATCAACTATTGAAAACTTTTTTGAGATGAAAGGTTCAAAGTATCATGAGATAATGTTTGTACATGAAATAGAATTTAAAAATAAAGAAGACCAAAAAATAGAATATATAATGAAAAATATTGAGGGAAAGGACTATTTGCAATATGAATGGATAGATTTGGATAAAATAAGCGAATATCCGTTATTACCTAAAGCAATAAAGTATGTTTTAAATGAAAATAAATTTCCTGTGCATAAAATAAATGTTGATTTAAAATCATAAAATAATGGTAAAGATTAAAATTCTGTTATATTGAACTAGAAAAAGGGGAAAATATTATGGAAAAAAGAGATTTGTATGATAAAAAAAGAAATTTAACTGGTGAAACAATCTATAAAGGAGAAGTAGTGCCAGAAGGACTATATATAGTTGTAGTACTTATTTATATACAAAATTCAAAGGGAGAGTTTTTACTACAAAAAAGAAGCAAAAGAAAAAATGGATTATGGGCAACAACAGGGGGACATCCAAAATCAGGAGAAGATAGTATTCAGGGAATATTAGCAGAAATAAAAGAAGAAATCGGTATAGAGTTGAATCCACAAAAATTAGAAAAATACTATGGAGGAAGATCTGAAAAAGAAAGAGTTTTTTGGGATGATTATTATATAAAAATGGACATTGATAATATTGAAGAATTAGAATTGCAAGAGGAAGAAGTGGAAAAAGTAGGTTGGTTTTCAATCGATGAAATAAAGCAGATGAATGAAAGTGGTAACTTTTTTAAAAATCATTATGAAGAGTTTGAAGTTTTGATGGATTGGCTGAAAGAAAATAAGTAGATCAAGAAAATAGTATTAATGATTAGAGATTTGGCCAAAACTGTAATAAAAGCAGTTGAAGGTTATGTGGAAAGGAGACTTTTATTGAAAGCGTTAACAATAAAACAACCATGGGCAAGTTTAATAATGCTTGGTTATAAAAGATTTGAATTTAGAAGTTGGAGAACAAATTATAGAGGTAAGTTACTTATTCATGCTGGGCAGGGAATAGATAAACAAGCAATGTTAAGGTTAGAAAAATATTTGCCAAGAGAATTGCCTATGGGAAAAATATTAGGAAAAGTAACATTGGTAGATTGCATAAAATGTGATGAAAATTTTAAAGAGAAATGTTTGAAAGAAAATAAAGATGTTTATGATAAAAGTACATTCGTTGAAAAATTTGCATGGCAGCTTGAGAATGTAGAAGTGTTTGATGAACCGATTGAGGCAAAGGGACATTTGAGTTTGTGGGAGTTTGAGATTTAATATTAGAACTCATAACCCGAAACGAGCAAATAAAAATTAAATTATAGAATATAGATAGGAGTAAGACTACAAGAAAATAAGTAGTCTTATTTTTGTATTTTACCCCAGTAAAATACCCCTACCACGATGAAAAATAATAGAAATAAATGTAAACTATGGAATAATTAAGGAATTTGTGATATAGTAATAGCAATAAGGAAAGAGGAGAGCTTATGGAATATATAGATATATTTGATGAAAATAATAATCCAACAGGACAAATAAAAGAAAAGGAGAAAGCACATGAAGAAGGCGATTTTCATAGAACAGCACATGTTTGGATTGTAAATGACAAAAATGAATTATTATTACAAAAAAGAAGTGCGAATAAGAAATCACACCCTAATTGCTGGGACATATCTGGAGCAGGACATATAAAAGCAGGAGAAAGTGTAATTGATGGAGCAATAAGGGAATTAAAAGAAGAATTAGGAGTTGAAGCAGAAGAAAAAGATTTACAATATATTGCAACAATTAAAAGAACAAAAAATCCTAAAAATATGGAATTTGGATATGTATACTTATTAAGATGTAATAAGAAAATCAGCGATTATATTTTTGAAGATGAAGAGGTTTCAGAAGTTAAATATGTTTATTATGAAGAATTAGAAAAAATGGTTAAAGATAAAGCAGAAAGATTATTATTACATGATGAAGAATTTAAAAAATTATTTGAATATATAAGAAATAAAGAAAAAGACAAATATTATATTGATATTGCAATAGAAATAAGCAAAAATGCTAAATATCCTTATGGTGCTATTGTAGTAAAAGATGATGAAATAATTGGTAGAAGTGATGATAAAACTTTAATGGAAACAAGTATGTATTCTCATGCTGAATTAGAAGCAATTGAAAGTGCTTCTAAAAATAAAAATTTATATGGAGATTTGAAAGGTGCGACAATGTATACATCTTGTGAACCATGTATGATGTGTATGGGAGCAATTTTATATGAAGAATTTTCAAAAATAGTCTATGCAGCAACATTACAAGATAGTAATGATAATTATTGTCCAGAAATGATTACTAACATAGATGAACTTGCAAAGTATGGAAATAAGATTGAAATAATAAAAGAATTACATAGAGAAAAAGCAGTAGACATTTTAAAGAGAAGGGGAGAATTGATTAATATGAATATAGACAAAAAAACAAATATATTTGTTTTACATTCATTAAATGGGGATACAATAAATATTTGGGGACAAGATATTAAAGAGAACTTTAATAAACGAAGTATAGAAGTAATACTACCAAAGTTTCCTATTAGAGCAGATTCAAGTTACGAAAAATTTAAAGAGATTTTAAAAGTATATCTTGATAATAAAATATTAAATGAAAATAGTATTGTTATAGGTCATTCAATAGGTAATGCATATTTTATAAGATTTTGTAAGGAAATGAATTATATACCTAAAGCATATATAGCAGTTGCTCCAGGTGCTGTTTATAATATTCCAAGCAACAGAAATGATTATATTGTAAAAGTTAAAGAACAAGCATATTGTAAACAAGAACAATTAGATTTTATAAAGGAAAAGGTAAAAGTTAAATATTGCTTATATTCAGATGAAGATGAACCAAAGGAAGAAATGTTTAAAAGATTTATAGAAGATACGAAGTCAAAAGGTATATATTTAAAATATTATAATCATTTTGATGGTTATCACAGAATATATAAAATTCCAGAATTGACTGAATTGATAAATAAAATATTGAATGGAGATGAATAGTATGATAGATATACACATGCACACAATATATTCAGATGGAGATAAAACGGTAGAAGAAGTACTAAAAATGTGTGAAAAAAGAAGACTAGAATATATATCAATAACAGACCATGATACTTGTAAGCAATATGATGATGAAGCATTAAAATACAATAAAATTTTTAGCGGTAAAATTATAAAAGGTTCAGAATTACATGCAGTATTTCAAAATAAAAATATTGAAATATTAGCCTATAATATAAATCCAAATGTGATTAATCAATGGTGCGAAAAATATTATTCAGATGACAAATTAAGAGAACAGCAAAAGATGTGCAGACAAAGGTTATTTGATATATGTGATAAGCACGGATTAATATATGATGAAAGTAAAATAAGAAAGCCTAAGAAAGCATCCGAATATGTAGAAAGACCGATTTATGAAGAATTGATAAAACATAATGAAAATCATAAAATATTAGGAGAATTTACAGAATCATTTAGTGTATTTTTTAGAAAAGGTTTAGCAAATCCAGAAAGTAGTTACTTCATGAATCATATAGAATCTAGACCACCATACAGGGAAGTTATTGATATTATTCACAAAGCAGGAGGAAAAGCATTTTTAGCACATCCATTTGAATATAAATTTGAAGATACAATAGGTTTTATTGATGATTTAAGAAAAGAAGCAGAATTGGATGGTATAGAATGTTTCCACCCATCTTCAGCTGACGATAATAAAAAAGATATTTTAGTAGAGTATGCTAGAAGAAATAATTTATATATTAGTGGTGGAAGTGATTATCATGGAAGTCCAAAACCAGATATAGAAATAGGTGTTGGAAGAGGAAATCTAAACATTTCTAAAGAAATAATAGAAGAATGGATAAGATAAAACATATAAATAAATTAATTGGAGGAATAGAATATGAATGAAAATAATATAAATGGAAAAATCGCTTTTTTAAGAGATACATTCTTAAAAGCAGAAAAAGATTATTTAGAAGAGTTAATAAAAGAACCTAAATATAAGAATTTTATAGAGGATTTGAATAAGTATAATTCTAAAGAATTATCATTAGAGGCAGTTAAGAGAATTAGTGCTATTGAAAGTGGAAAAGTAAAAGAAGAAGATTTAGAAAAAGTGGAAACAGAAATTACACTATTACTAGCATCAATTCAAGATTGCGTTAGAGAAAAAGTTAAAGAAAAAATAAAAGTAGAAGAAGAATTAGAAATATAATAGAAATAGCCTAGATTCCACCATCTAGGCTATCATCATATAAACACTCGATTTTTTCCATATTTTCACGTTTCCTATCTGGAATAGCATGGCAATATTTATTCAAAGTGGTACTTATATCAGCATGTCCTAGAATTTTACTAAGTACGGGAATTTCCATGCCTTGTTCAATTGCTCTAGTTGCAAATGTATGTCTTAAAGTATGGAATGTAACTTGAACTTTATCAGCATGAGATTTTGCTTTAGATTTTATATTCTTTTTAATTTTATTTCTAATTGGTTTTTCTTTTTTATCTCGTAAACCGGCATCTATTAACATTAAAGAATATTCTTTCCAAAAAGTTTTCTGATCATAAGGTTCTCCAATTTGATTACAAAATATAAAATCTTTATTTATATAGGATTTACCAGCTAATTGGATTTCAATTTTTTGTTTTTTCTTGTGAGTTTTTAATTCTTTAACAATAGGAGAGAGAAGCGGTATTTCTCTATAACTTGTTTGAGATTTTGGAGTATCTAAAATTAATTTAGTTTTATTCTGATTTTTAGATGCTTTCTCATGGGTAGATAATCTCTTAATACTATTTCTAACAATTAAATTTTGACCTTTTAAATCAACATCACACCATCTCAAAGCAAGGATTTCACCCAATCTCATACCTGTAAATAAATCTAATATAACAACAATTCCTAATCTATAATTTCTAGCAACATGAATTAATTTATTTTGTTCTTCTCTAGTTAAAACTCTCATTTCTTTTCTAAAAATTTTAGGAGTTCTTATAGTTTCAACGATATTTGTTTGAACTAATCCATTAATATGTGCTTGTTTAAATGAAGCATGTAGCATATTATACATATTTTTCAAAGTTTTAGCTGATAAGCCACCTTCACGATTATCTAATCTACCATTGTTCTGTTTATAATTAAAGAATTTTTGTAGCATTTCTGCTGAAACAGATTGTAATTTTATATTAGAAAAATAAGGTTTCAAATGACCTCGTATATATGTTTCATAACTTGTATATGTAGCAAGTTTTATATTAGGCTTAGCATAAGTTTCAAGCCATTTGCTAAGCCAATCTATGAATAATATATTATTTGAATTAGTATAAGTTCCATTCTTTAGAGATAACAAAATGGCATTTAATTTGTCTTTAACTTCTTTTCTAGTTTTAGCATATACAGATTTTCTGTTAGGCTTTCCATTTTCTTTTACACCTACAGTATATCTAGCTTCCCAAGTACCATCTTTTCTTTGTCTAATACTGCCTTCATTTTGACCTCTTTTTGACATATTGAACCTCCTTGATTTAGTAATCAAGAAGTTTTAGAAAGTTAAAGCAATCAATAAAACCTTGTCTATATAAGGCATCAGATTCATATTCATTTTCTAAATAAATATAATTGATAAGTTTTTCTAAAGAATCATTAGTATTAGGAAAGTCCTTTAGAAAATTTTCAATACAAGAATTTTTATTTTTACCAAGCTTCTTATAAATTTCATCTTCTTGTGATAAATAGTTTAGATATGAATTGATTAGATTATTAAAGAACGCATCAAGTGTTAATGTCAATAAGGAAATGTACAAAATCTTGAATTTAATAATGTACAATTTTGTACATTATTAAATTCAAGTTT
>CAKPKZ010000042.1 GCA_934167435.1 uncultured Clostridia bacterium
GACTTTAGATATAATAAAAAGTTTAAAGCTACAAATGGTCAAAATGGAAGCGGAAATCGTTGTAACGGAAAATATGGAGAAGACTTATATATTAAAGTTCCAATCGGAACTGTAGTTAAAGATGCAAAAACAGGCAAAGTAGTAGCAGATTTGTCAAAAGAAAATCAAACAGAATTAATATTACAAGGTGGTAGAGGTGGAAAAGGAAATTCACATTTCGCAACAGCTACAAGACAAGCACCACGTTTTTCACAAGATGGAGAAAAAGGAGACGAAAAAGAATTAATATTAGAATTAAAACTTTTAGCAGATGTTGGATTATTAGGATTTCCTAATGTTGGTAAATCTACATTTCTATCTATGGTAACAGATGCAAAACCTAAAATTGCTAATTACCACTTCACAACAATTGTTCCAAACCTAGGAGTAGTAAAAACCAAAAACGGAAGTGATTTTGTAATTGCAGATATACCAGGAATTATAGAAGGTGCAAGTGAAGGAATTGGACTTGGAATTCAATTTTTAAGACATGTAGAAAGAACAAGATTACTTTTACATGTAATTGATGTATCTGGAGAAGAAGGAAGAAACCCAGTAAAAGATTTTTACACTATAAATGAAGAACTAAAAAAATATAGTCCTAAACTAAGCACAAGAAAGCAAATTATAGTAGCCAATAAAATAGATGTAATGCAAGATGAAAAAGGATACAAGGAATTAGAAGAATTAGCTAAAAAAGAAAATTTAGAAATATTTAAGATATCTGCAGCAACAAAGCAAGGTGTTGAAGAACTAATAAATCATGTTGCAGAAGTATTAAAAACATTACCAAAAGAAGAATTAATAGAAGTAGAAGACAAAATTGTATATACATTAGAAGACAAAAAAGACGAATGGACAGCAAGAAAAGAAAATGATGAATATATAATTGAAGGAAAAGCAGTAGAAAGATTAATGGGAAGAATAAATATAGAAGACAATGAATCAATGTACTATTTACAAAAATGCTTAAGAAATATGGGAATAGAAGATAAATTAAAAGAACTTGGAATACATGAAGGCGACTCAGTAAAAATAGCTGATTGGGAACTAGAATGGTATGATTAATGGAGGAAAAGATGAAAGTAACTTATAAAGAAAAAGAATTTGAAATAAACGAAAAGATAAAAATAAAAGACTTATTAAAAGAAGAAATACAAAATAGTAAATACGAAATAATGGGATGTAAAGTAAATAACCAATATCAAACAATAGAATATGAAATAAATGAAGACTGTAAAATAGAATTTATTGACGTATCTAAAAATGAAGGAGTAAAAATATATAGAAGAACACTTTTATATATTATGGGAAAAGCAATAAAAGAACTATATCCAAATGCGTGGCTTACAATTAATTATCAATTATTAGACTCAATGTTTTGCGAAATAAGCAATATGGAAGTAACAGATGAAGTAATTGAAAAAATATCAGTAAAAATGAGAGAAATAATTAATAAAAATCTACCAATAAAAAGAGTAGTAATGACAAGAGAAGAAGCAGAAGAATTTTACGAAAAAAATGATTGCGCTAGAGGAAAAATACAGTTAGAACTAAAAAACAATAACCAAATAGAATTATATTTTTGTGAAGAGTATTTTAATTATTTTTTTGGTATGTTAGCTGCAAATACAGGAAACTTAGATTTATTTAAAATAGAAAAATACGAAGATGGTTTTTTAATTAGTTATCCAAGTTCTAGAAAGCCACTAGAACTACCAGAAAAACTAGAAAACAAAAAACTATCATGGGCTTTAAACGAATATGATGATATACATAAAATATTAGACTTAAATACAGTTGCTAAATTAAATAAATCAGTTAGAGAAAATAAAATAAAAGACGTAATAATGATAGATGAAGCACTTCATGAAAAGAAAATTGCTCAAATCGCAGATGAAATTGCTAAAAGAAAAAATGTAAAAATGATATTAATTGCAGGACCTTCATCATCTGGAAAAACAACATTTGCACAAAGATTAGGAATACAACTAAAAATAAATGGACTAAGACCTGTTACAATTTCGGTTGATAATTATTTTGTAGAAAGACAAGACACACCAAAAGACGAAAACGGAAATTATGATTTTGAAAGTATAGATGCAATAGATACAAAATTATTTAATGATCACTTAACAAAATTATTAAATGGAGAAGAAGTAGAAATGCCAACATTTGATTTTCATGTTGGAACTAAAAAATACGAAGGCAACAAAATAAAATTAGAAAAAGATGATGTTCTTGTAATAGAAGGAATACATTGCCTAAATGATAAACTAACAAGTAAAATATCTAAAGATCAAAAATATAAAATATATATTAGTGCATTAACAGTTTTAAATATGGACTATTGTAACAGAATTTCAACAAGAGACAATAGACTAATAAGAAGAATTGTAAGAGACAATCAATTTAGAGGATATTCTGCAAAACATACATTAGCATCATGGGAAAGTGTAACAAGAGGAGAGGAAAAAAACATATTTCCATTCCAAGAAGAAGCAGATAGTATGTTTAATACATCACTAATATATGAATTAGGAGTATTAAAAAGTTTTGCAATGCCACTATTAGAAAAAATAAAGCAAGAAGAACTAGAATATGCAGAAGCTCAAAGGCTATTAAATATGCTAAAATATTTTGAGCCAATACCAGCAAACATTGTACCTACAAACTCATTATTAAAAGAATTTTTAGGTGGAGGAGATTTTAAATATTAGGAGAAAGTATGCTAAAAACAAGTAAATTTACCAAAATAGACGAAGAATTTATATGCGAAAATTGTGGAAAACAAGTAACTAAATTAGGGTATACATGTAGAAATCATTGCCCATATTGTTTACATTCAAAACATGTAGATAAAAATCCAGGAGATAGACAAGAAACATGTCATGGAGATTTAGAACCTGTAAGTTTAGAAATAGATGCTAAAAAAGGGTATGTTATAGTTTTTAAATGTAAAAAATGTGGAAAAATTAGAAAAAATAAAGCTGCTAAAGATGACAACATGGATTTAATAATAAAGTTAAGCAGTAAACAATTATAAAAATAAAGGAGGTTTAAAACTAGCCTCCTCTAATTAAAATTATATATTAGGAAGTGAAATAATGACTGAAAAAGAATTAAAAAAATTTACTATAAATTTAATAGAAACCAAAGAAAATGAAAATGAGGATTATATTAGATACTCATATTATGAATTAAAAGTAAAATACAATTTAACAGAAGAAGAAATAGACGAAGTGTTAAGAGTTAGTAGAAATTATTTCGAAAACAAAGGGTACAAAGTATATTTTACAAATGCAGAATTTGAATACAAAAATGCAAAAAGAAAAGTAGAAACAAATGAATATATGGTAGCATTTAAAGAAGAGTAAAAGATCAGGCAGTTAAATTGTTTGGTCTTTTTATAAAAAATATATAATTAGGTATAATAAATAATGAAAGGAAGGGTAAAAAATGAAAGAAGTAAAAATTAAAGTAAATGGAATGGAATGTGAAGGCTGCCAAAATAGAATTAAAAATACACTAGAAGGAATAAAAGAAGTAAAAGAGGTAAATGCAAACTATAAAACAGGAATAGTAATAATAACTTTAAATGAAGAAATAGATATAAATAAATTAGAAGAAAAAATAGAAGATATTGGATTTGAAGTTGTAAAGGAAGACTAAAATATGAAAAAAATAATTTTATCAATTGATGGAATGACTTGCAGTGCCTGTTCAAATGGATTAGAAAAATACTTAAACAAACAAAATGGAATATATGAGGCATCTGTAAATTTAGTAATGGCCAATGCAGTTGTAAACTATGATGAAAAAATATTAAACCAAGAAAAAATAGAAAAATATATAAAGCAAGCAGGTTTTAAAAGTTTAGGAGTTTTTAAGGAATTAGGAGCAGAAAAGAAAAATAAGAACGAAAGAAAACAATTTGTAATATTTACAATTTTAGCAATTCTATTAATGTATATTTCAATGGGACATAGCTTAAACTTGCCTACTATTAAATATCTAGATATGCATGCTAATCCAGTAAATTATGCTATTGCACTATTAATATTAACAATTGCATTTTTAATATATGGTTATGACATATTAAAAAATGGTTATAAAAATTTAATTCATAAAATGCCAAACATGGATACTTTAATAGCAATAGGGGTAATAAGTAGCTTTGGATATAGTTTGTATGGTATGTATATGATTTTTAAAGAAAATAACAATTACACAATGAGCTTATATTTTGAATCTGCAGCAATAGTTATTTATTTTGTAAAACTTGGAAGATATATTGATAAAATAAGCAAAGACAAAACTAAGGATGCAATAAAAAAACTAGTAGAAATAACACCAAATGAGGCAATAATTGAAATAGATGGTAAACAAAAAAGAGTGACTTTAGATGAAATAAAAAAAGAAGATATAGTAATTGCAAAACCTGGAGATAAAATTGCGGTTGACGGAGAAATAATAGAAGGAAATGCTCATTTAGATGAGTCTTTTATAACAGGAGAAAGTAAACCAGCAAATAAAAAAGTAGGAGAAAAAGTTATTGCGGGAAGTCTTAATTATGATGGATATATAAAATATAAAGCACAAAAAATAGGAAAAGAATCTACTGTATCTGAAATAGTAAAACTAGTAGTTGAAGCAAGCAATACTAAAGCACCAATTGCTAAAATTGCAGATAAAATTTCTGGATATTTTGTTCCTGTAGTAATATTAATTTCATTAATAACATTTATTGCATATTTATTATTAGGATTTGACATTCAACAAGCAATAAGTTCGTTTGTTACAGTTTTAGTAGTAGCTTGTCCTTGCAGTTTAGGATTGGCAACTCCACTTGCAATAGTTGTAAGTGAAGGGATATGTGCAAGCAAAGGAATACTAGTAAAGAAAAGCGAAATATTGGAAAATGCCTCAAAAATAAATACAATAGTATTTGATAAAACCGGAACATTAACATATGGAACATTAAAAATATCAAATATATACAATTATAGCAATTTAGAAGAAAAAGAACTAATACAATTAGTTGGAAGTATAGAGGAAAAGTCAACACATCCTATAGGAAAAGCATTTACAGATTATATGCAAGAAAATAAAATACCAAAATTAAATGTAGAAGAAATTCAAAACATTGCAGGATATGGATTAATTGGAAAAATAAATAAAGAAAAAATAATATTAGGAAATAGAAAAATTATAGAAAAGTTTAATATTCAAAATAATTATTTAGAAGCAGAACAAGAGTTAGCATTAAATGGAAATAGCATTATATATGTTGCTAAAAATGAAAAAATTATAGCATTAGTTGGAGTAAATGACATAGTAAGAGAAAATGCAAAAGAGGTAATAAATAAATTAAATAAACACAATATAAATACAATAATGCTTACAGGAGATAATGAGCAAACAGCAAAAAACATAGCAGAAAAGTTAGGAATAAACAAGGTTATATCTAATGCTTTACCAGCACAAAAGGCACAAACAATAAAGGAATTAAAAGAAAATGGAAATAAAGTAATGATGTGCGGAGATGGAATAAATGATAGCCCAGCAATTACTAGTGCTGATATTGGAGCAAGTGTAAAAAGTGGAACAGATATTGCAATGGACTCTGCTGATGTTATACTTACTAATAATGATTTAAACTCTATTTTTGAATTAATTAATATTAGTGAAAAAACAGTAAAAAATATTAAACAAAATTTATTTTGGGCATTCTTTTACAATCTGTTAATGATACCAATTGCAATTGGAATATTTAAACCAATAGGACTTTCAATAAATCCTATGATTGCAAGTATAGCAATGGTATGCAGTAGTTTAACAGTTATATTTAATGCATTAAGATTAAAAAAGGAAAAGAGGTATTAAATGAAGTAAAACTATATAGTTTGCTTCATATACAACCTCTTTTTTGCTTAAATTCCTGAAAAACACTTGACAAATAGTAAAAAAAGGTGTAAAGTATATTAGCATTACAAAAAAGAGGTAGTAAAAATGGAAGAAAAAGTTAAAATTAGTATATTATGCCAATTATACGGCAAACTTTTAACACAAAAACAATATAATTTCATAGACGACTACTATAATAACGACTTATCTTTGTCAGAAATAGCACAAAACAACCAAATTACAAGACAAGCTGTTAGAGACATATTAAAGAAGGGAGAGAAAAAACTTTTCGAATACGAAGAAAAGTTACTTTTTATGAAAAGGACGTTGAATCAAGAAAAGAAAATTGAACAAGTTTTATCAGAATTAACAAAAATTCAAAAAGAATCTTCAGATAAACAAATTTCAAATATCTTAGAAAGTATAAAAAAAGAATTAAACTGTTTAGTTTAATAACAAGAATGGAGGATTTATATGGCTTTTGAAGGACTATCTTCTAGGTTACAAGAAATAACAAGAAAAATAAGAGGAAAAGCAAGAATTACAGAGTCAGATTTAAAAGACATGTTAAGAGAAGTAAAACTTGCATTATTAGAAGCTGACGTTAACTATAAAATAGTTAAAGAATTTATATCAACCATTCAAGAAAAAGCTTTAGGCCAAGATGTACTAAAATCATTAACACCAGGGCAACAAGTTATAAAAATAGTAAAAGATGAAATGGTAGAACTTTTAGGTGGAACAGAAAGTAAAATAAACTTTACACCGAATCCTCCAACAATAATAATGTTAGTAGGATTACAAGGTTCAGGTAAAACAACTACAGCAGGTAAGCTTGCAAATTTATTAAGAAAACAAGGAAAGAAACCATTATTAGTTGCTTGTGATGTATATAGACCAGCAGCTATAAAACAATTGCAAGTTGTAGGAAGTCAATTAAACATACCAGTATATGCTAACTTGGAAACAAAAGATGTTGTAAAAATAAGTAAACAAGCAGTAAATATAGCAATGTCAAAATTAAATGATGTTATAATTTTAGATACAGCAGGTAGATTACATATAGATGAAGCTTTAATGCAAGAATTAAAAAGTTTAAAATCAAATATAAGACCACACGAAATTTTATTGGTTGTAGACTCAATGACAGGTCAAGATGCAGTAAATGTTTCTAAAACATTCAATGACGAGTTAGGAGTTGACGGAGTAGTACTAACAAAACTAGATGGTGACACTCGTGGTGGTGCGGCTCTTTCTGTAAAAAAAGTTACAGGCAAACCTATAAAATTTGCAGCAACTGGCGAAAAAATGAATGACCTTGAAGTATTTCACCCAGACAGAATGACATCCAGAATATTAGGAATGGGAGATATTTTATCTGTAATAGAAAAAGCAGAGGAAACATTTGATTTAGAACAAGCAGAAAAATTAGAAAAACAATTAAGAAAAAAAGAATTAGACTTAGACGATTATTTAGCACAAATAAGACAAGTTAAAAAAATGGGTTCATTTTCTTCATTGTTAAAATTAATACCAGGAATGAATCAAATAAAAGACTTAAAAGTAGATGATAAGGAATTTGGAAAAATAGAAGCAATAATATGCTCAATGACTAAAACAGAAAAAAGAAACACTAAATTATTAAATGCAAGTAGAAGACAACGTATAGCAAAAGGAAGTGGAACTTCTGTACAAGACATTAATAAATTTATAAAATCTTTTGAAATGACACAAAAAATGATGAAACAAATGCAAAATAACAAAGTTGGAATGAAAAAATTAATGAACAGTATAAATCCAGATGACTTAAAAAACTTCAAAATTTAAATTAGTTATTAACTTTTATAATTTTATAATATAAATAAAAATCATTTTAGGGAGGTGAAATAAATGGTAAAAATAAGATTACAAAGAGAAGGAAAGAAAAAAGCTCCTTTCTATCATATAGTAGTTGCAGATTCTAAATCTCCAAGAGATGGAAAAATCATTGAAAAAATAGGAACATATGATCCAATGACAGATCCTGCTACAATAGTATTAGATAATGCAAAAGTAGAACAATGGATAAAAAATGGTGCTAAACCAACAGACACAGTTAAAGCTTTAATTGAAAAAGCTTCAAAATAATTGTTACCAGGAGGACGATATGAAAGAAATATTACAAACAATTATTTCAAATTTAGTAGATGATAAACAAGCTATTGAAATAAAAGAGTTAGATGGTGAAAAATCAATAATATTTGAAGTAAAAGTTGCTGAAAAAGATATGGGAAAAGTAATTGGTAAACAAGGAAGACTTGCCCAATCAATAAGAACAGTAATGAAAGCAGTAGCTGGAAAAGAACAAAAAAAGGTTACAATAGAATTTATTGGATAATCGGAGTAACAAAATTATGCAAGAATTAGAAATAGGTCAAATTGTTAATACATTTGGAATAAAAGGAATGGTTAAAGTTGTACCATTTACAGATAATATAAAAAGATTTGACGACTTAGAAAAAGTATATATTCAAAGCAAAAATAGTAAAAAGGAATATCAAATAGAACAAGTTAAGTATCATAAAAATATGGTATTAATTAAATTTTGTGGAATAGACAAAGTAGAAGATGCAGAAAATTTAAGAAATGCTTTTCTAAAAATAGATAGAAAAGATGCAGTTCCATTAAAAAAAGACACATACTATATAGTAGACTTAATTGGATTACAAGTGTATACAGATGAAAATAATTTAATAGGTATACTAGAAGATATTTATAATACTGGAAGCAATGATATATATGTTGTAAAAGATGAAAAAGGAAAACAAATATTGTTACCTGCTATATCAGACGTTATAAAACAAATAGATATAGAAAACAAAAAAATAATAGTACATCTTTTAAATGGATTAGTATAAAGGAGAATTGTATGAAGTTTGATGTGTTAACACTTTTTCCGGAAATGTTTGAGCCATTAAAGCAAAGCATTATAGGAAGAGCGACGCAAAAAAATCTAATAAACATTAATATAGTTAATATTAGAGATTTTTCAAAAAATAAGCACAAAAAAGTAGACGATACTCCATATGGTGGAGGAGCTGGAATGGTAATAAAGCCAGATGTAGTATATGACTGCTATAATTCAGTAAAAACTAAAAATTGCAAAGTTATATATCTAACTCCACAAGGAAAAGTACTAAACCAGAAAAAAGTTGTAGAATTATCTAAACAAGAACATTTAATTCTTCTTTGCGGTCATTATGAAGGAATTGATCAAAGGGTACTAGACGAAATTGTAGATGAAGAAATTTCTATAGGAGATTATGTATTAACAGGGGGAGAGCTTCCTGCTATGACAATAATTGATAGTGTAAGTAGATATATAGAAGGAGTACTAAAAAAAGAATCTATAGAAGAAGAATCTTTTTCAAATGGACTTTTAGAATATCCACAATATACAAAACCAGAAATTTTTAATAATACAAAAGTGCCAGAAGTACTACTTTCAGGTCATCACGAAAATATAAGCAAATGGAGAAAAAAAGAATCTTTAAAAAATACATATTTAAAAAGACCAGATCTTTTAAAAAAATATAGTATGAATGAAGAAGAAGAAATATATTTAAAACAAATAAAACAAGAAGTGCTTTAAGTAGCACCGCTCAAATAAAAGAAGGAGGTAAATTCTAAATGGATATTATAAAATCTATTGAACATGAACAATTAAAAAATAAAATACCAGATTTAAGAGTTGGTAATACAGTTAGAGTTCATGTAAGAATTAAAGAAGGAAACAAAGAAAGAATCCAAGTATTCGAAGGAATTATAATTAAAAAACAAGGTGGAGGAGTTAACCAAACATTTACAGTAAGAAGAATTTCTTATGGTGTTGGTGTTGAAAAAACATTTTTAGTACATTCTCCATTAGTAGAAAAAGTAGAATTAGTAAGAGTTGGTAAAGCAAGACGTGCTAAATTATACTACTTAAGAGACAGAGTTGGTAAAGCTGCTAAAACTAAAGAAAAAATAGGTGCAAGAATTGAAAATAAAGAAATTGTAATAAAAGAAGAAATAGCTGAAGAACCAGCTAAAACAGAAACTGTTGAAGCACCTGTTGCAGAAGAAACAACAAAAGTAGAAGAATAAAACATAAAAAAGTTCGATATTTTAAAAATATTGAGCTTTTTTTATATGTTAAGCTTGTATGTTATGTAAATATATGGTATAATTTAAAAAGTTGCAAAACGCACAAAATATAAAAGGAGAGATACCAAAATGGAAACAACCGTAAAATGCTTGGAGGAAAAGATTTCTAAAGAGCGGATTTTGGAAAAATTAGCAAAAAACGAGCAGTTCTCATTTCTTGTGCAAAACAGGGAAAATACAGATTGGATTGATTGCTTTTCAGTTCATCCTCAATCTAAAACATGTTTTAGATCGTATAAAAAGCAAATCTTTCCATCTGGAAAAATTTTAACGATTGAAAGAGCCTTTAAATATAAAAAGGCAATTGTACAAGAATTAAAAGAAGAAATGAATGTGGCATTTGTTTTAGATTGTGCTAAAAAAACAAATGAAGTAATATTTAACATGTACATTTCAGGAAAAATAATAAAAGTCAGATAGTTATCTTCTGAAGGCAGGTGCAAGTGCATCTGCTTTTTTTTAGGTAGAATATTACAAATATATTACATCAAGAAAAATGCTTGAAAAAATTAACTGGTTATGCTAATATAAAAATATAAGTAATAGATGAAAACTAATGAAAAGGAAGGATGAAATAAATGAAAATTAATTTAAAACAAAGAAATGGAATTACTCTTATTGCATTAGTAATAACAATTGTAGTATTATTAATACTAGCAGGAGTAACAATAGAAAATGGAATATTGGGAAAAGCAACAACAGCAAAAGCAAAATCTGCTGAAGAAGAAGCAAGAGAGAAAGTAAGCTTAATGCTTGCTAGTTGGAAAATGGAAAAGACTATAAACAATGTGGACTTTGATAAGTATATAGCAGATTATACCGAAGATTTTCAATCTTTTGGTATAGAAACGATTACTAAAGATGAAAAACGAGATGGTTGGTATTTTGCACAAGTAAAAGTAGGAGATAAAACATATTATGTTGAAATTTTAATTGAAAATAATAATGCACAAATTAAAAACGTATTAGATAGTTTAGATATAATAACAGTAAAAATTACTAAAGAAAAGTATACATTTAAAGATAAAGCAAATATAACAATAGAAGCTACAGCATCATCACAAGAAGCAACAATAACTGAATTAAAATTAACAAAAACAGGAGAAACAAATGAAGTTACTGGAACAAAAAATGGTAATAAAACAACATATGAAATAACAGCAGGAGACGAATATACATATACAGTAGCTGATAGTAATAGTAAAAATACAAGTGGAACTATAAAAGTAGAGAAGTTAGATGCTCCTACTATTGAAGTTAATACAACAATAAACTCAATAACAGTAAAAGTAACAAATAATTATCCAAGCGATGCAAATGTAAAATATAAATATCAAATAGGTGATAACACAGCATCAGATAAGAGTGAAACAACATATCAACAAACAGGACTAACACCATCTACACCATATGCAGTTACAGTAACAG